>NZ_JACARK010000917.1:0-3682 GCF_013386655.1 Pseudomonas sp. K5002
CAGCTCCACCACCGGGATTACCCGGGCGGCGGGGCGAGTCACTGCCTCTGGCAGCAACTGGTAATCGGCCAGTTGCCGGGCGAAGCGTGCCGGTGCGCGCAACTTGTGGGTCGCGGCACTGGCCAGCAACACCGCGATGGCGAGGGCGCTGGCAATGATGAAGATCGGGTCGATATGCATGGCCGAACCTCTTTAGTAGCTCATGATCTGGGTTGCGGTCTTCGCTACCTTGGCCATGCTACCGGTGAGTTTGTTGGTCTTGAGGTCGAAGATCTGCAAGCCGCCTTCGACGTCGGCGCCCAGCAACAGGGGCTTGTCGTCGCCGGTGGCCTGCATGCTCCAGACCGGGGTCGGGGCTTCCAGGGTGGCTATCTTCTTCATGGTCTTGAGGTCGTAGGCCCAGATGATGGTGCTCGGGTCTTCCCACTTCATCGGCTCGTGGTTGTCGTGCATCAGCACGTACATGCGGTTGAGTTTCGGTGCCACGGCCATCAACTGCCAGCCACCCGGGGCCCAGCCGGTTTTCTTTTCCGCGTCGGTGGTGAGTGACCAGGACGGCAGGATTTTCGGCTCATCGCCGGAGAAATCTACCGGGCGGATGGTGCCGGTGGTGGTGGTGAAGTAGTAGGTGTCGCCCACGTTCACCGCGCGTTCGTTGAGCTTCTCGGCGTTGGGGTCGAAGAAGTGCGTACGGTTGCGCGAGGTTTCCTGGCCCTGCTCGTTCAGCGTCACCACTTGCAGGCTGCCGTCACCGCACAGGGAGGCGAAGCGGCGAGTGCCGACCGGGTAATTGAGTACGCAGCCCGGGATTGCGATTTCGGCGGTGACGGAGCGGGACTGGGTGTCGACCACGGTCACCGAGGTGGAGGGTGTGAAGTTGTAGACGTAGACGAAGCGGTCATCGCCGCTGGTCTTCAGCCCATAGCGCTGGGTCAGGGATTCGGCGCGTTTGTTCGGGATCAGCACTTCCCAGGCGGGCGACAGGCTGGAGCTGTCCCAGGCGGTGAGCACATCGGTGCGATCGCCCCGGGTGCCGCGGGAATAGTAGATGTCGGCGCTGTACAGGGTCTTCTGGTCGTGGCTCAGGGCCGAGGGCGCGGCGAAGCCGGTGGGGACCATGCCGAGGACGCGCTTCTTGTCGGGATCTACCACGGTGACGCGGCCGACCACGAAGCTTTCGAATTCGACGTCTACCACGAATGCGCGGTGGGCTTCCGGTGGAAAGGCCAGGGTGGTCTGGCCGATGGTGTCTGGCGGTAAATCCGCCCGGGCGCTGTTCAAGCCGAGTACAAGCAGGCCCAGACCCAGCGCTGACTGTACGTTGATCCTGTTGCTTCGCATTAGGGGCACTCCCTGAATTATTGTGTTTTGCTAATCGCGGGTGCTTTGGCAGATTCTTGCAAGTGGATTCTGCCTTGTGGGGCGATTGCAAGAATTGTTGTGTCTGCCAAGTGGTTGTGTGTCTGTGCCAATGGTTTGGGGAGGGGGGTATATCGGTTATTTTTGTTATGGCTGAAATGGGTTCCGCTCTTGCAGCGGCTCACTTTTGAACAGCTCCTACAGAAAAGCCGCTTCGCAAATGCCCCAATCTCACGACCCCACCAAAGGCAACGAAAAACTGAACACCGCCCCACACGGCTCCAGATTCTGCGCCCAGATATCCCCCTGATGCCGACCAATGATGTTCTTGCACAACGCCAGCCCAATCCCGTTACCACCCACCTTCGACGAAAAGAACCCGTCAAAGATTTTCTCCCGCGCCACGGCCTGAATCCCGCGCCCACAATCCTCGACACTCAACCGCGCCACGTTTCCATCCCGGCAGGCATGCAACCGCAGCACCCGACGCTCCACGGGCAGCTCACTCATCTCTTCAATGGCATTGAACGCCAGGTTCAGAATCACCTGCCCAATCAGCACCCTCTCGCACTGCACCATCAGCGGTTGCGCGCTCGGGACGATCTCCAGCCGCACCTGACTCGGCTCGGCCCGCAGGCTGATGAAATATCGGGTTTCCTGCAGCAACTCATTGAGGTCCACCCACTCCGCGCTCTGCTCCAGCTTGACCACATAATCACGCACACTCTTGATGATCGTTGACGCATGCTCGACCTGCCGCACGGCACTTTGCAGCCCCCAGTTCACCCCCTGGTCGGCACTGTGGGTATCGCCCAGACGAATCAAAACCCCCTCGATAAAGTTGCGCGTGGCCGCCAGTGGCTGGCTCAACTCATGAGCAATCGCCACCGCCATCTCGCCCATGGCGTTGTATCGGGCCAGGTATTCAAGCTGCTGTTCACTGACACGCCGGGCTTCCTCGGCGCGGATCAGGTCCCGCTTCACCTTGTCTTCCCGGGAAATATCCCGGAACTGCACCATCAGCACGTCGCGCCCGTCCAGGTGCACCAGCGTCGCGACCGCTTCCGAAAGAATCTCCACCCCGGCCTTGGAGCGATAACACCACTCGATGGTGCGCTGGCCACTGCGGGCCGCTCGCTCGAGCCAACGCAGGCCGATGGAGCGCTTGTACTTCGGTGCGTCCCGGGTCATGTCCGGGGCCTTGAGCGGGATCAGTTCTTCCAGGGTAAACCCCAGCGCCGACAGCGCCGCGGTGTTGGCCCAGAGGATGTCCTTGCTCTGCGCATCGTGAAGGATGGTGCAGATCGGCATGGCTTCGATCAGGGTGTGGAAATCATTGTTATTGGGTAGGTACATCGCGTAGCCCTTGGCGGTGGAGGGGACGACTACGGTGGCAAGTTATACCGGTTTGCATCCGGGGGCACGCTCAGAAGTAATCGGGGGCGCACTAGGGGATTTCTTTAGCCGGTGGGCTGCACGCCCCAATAGTTGACGGTGGTCGGGCTTTTTACACTGGACCTATCAACGCCCGACACGGCGTCCATAACAACTACAACGGAGAAAGCCCATGCTGCGTTCGGCCCTCGTGCAACCAGACGCTTTACCCGACGTGCAGCCCGCGCTGTTCCAGCAGGTGCTCGATGAAGTGCGCCAGCGCCGCGACGAGTTCGACGCCGGCTCCCACGTGCCACGGGACATGATCGAACGCTTCAAGCAGGTGGGCATCTACCGGGCGGCCACGCCCCGTTGTTTCGGCGGCGATGCCCTGGCCCCCGCAACGTTCTTGCAGATGATCGAGCGCATATCCGAAGCCGATGGCTCTGCCGGCTGGGTTGCCAGCTTCGGCAGCGCCGGGGTGTATCTTGCGGCCTTGCCCCAGGAAACCCTCGCCGAACTGTACGCCGACAGCCCCGACCTGGTGTTTGCCGGTGGCCTGTTCCCGCTGCAGCCGGCGGAAACCGTCGAGGGCGGCTGGCAGGTCAACGGCACCTGGAAGTTTGCCAGCGGCTGCAAAGGCGCCGACCTGCTGGGCGTGGGCATCGGTGCGGCGGGCGGCAAGCCACGCACTGCCGTGTTCAAGCCCGGCCAGGTTGAAATCATCGAAAACTGGGACGTGGTCGGCCTCAAGGGCACCGGCAGCCATGACCTGCGAGTTACCGACCAATACATCGACGAGCGCTGGACCTTCATCCGTGGCGGCGCCGCCACCATCGACGAGCCGCTGTTTCGTTATCCCTCGATTGCCTACGCCGCCCAGGTGCTGGCGGTGGTCAACCTCGGCCTGGCCCGCGCGGCCCTCGATGAAATCAGCGCCATGGCCAGC
>NZ_JACARK010000918.1:0-1988 GCF_013386655.1 Pseudomonas sp. K5002
CCAGCACGGCAGCTGGTCGGCGCCAGCGGTCAAGGTGGTCATGGCGGACACGGTTGGGGCTGGCGATACCTTCCAGGCCGCGTTGATTGCCTGGCTGACCGAGCAGCAACTGGACTCGGTGGAGGGCCTGCAACAGCTGACCCGGGAGCAGATCAGCAGCATGCTCACCTTCGCTATCCGCGCCGCGGCACTCACCTGCAGCAAGACCGGTCCGGACCTGCCCTATCGTCGTCAGTTGGACTGACAAATACGCGACAAAAAATCAATATGCCACTATGTAAGCCACGTATCACGTGGCTTACAGCCCTGCGGTTATCTGTCCGAAAATCCTGCATTGTGTAAAAAACTGTACTAGACCCAAGAAACATGTGCAGTTTTTATAACAAAAACAGGGCAGATCCATGCGCAATAAACGGACTTTTCAGCCTTGCGCCGTGTTGGCTGTCGGCATCCTCTCACTGCATTACCTGGCCCCCCAACAAGCCCTGGCGGCTTGCGTGTTCACCCCGGGTCCTGGCAACGATGCCTACACCTGCGACAGCGGGAGCAGTCCGACTGGGCTTACGGACCTTGCCGGCAATAACACCCTGACCCTGCCCGCAGGCGGCACGGGCACCATCAACGGCAATATCACTTTCGGCGCCGGCACTGATTTCGTCGACATCAATTCCGGGCGCATTGTCGGGAGTATCACCCAGGGCGACGGTGCCGATCGCTTCCAGATCAGCGCCGGCACCGTGACCGGTGCGGTTTCCCAGGGCAACGGCATCGATGATTTCGTGATGAGCGGCGGGCAGATCCAGTCCCTGGCCCAGGGCGATGGCCGCGACACGTTCCTGATGACCGGCGGCACCATCGTCGGCGCCTTCGAGGATGGCGACGTGGCCCGGCAAACCGCAGGCACCATCGGCCGGGTCGACATGAAGCTCGACAACAACATCTACGACATGTCCGGCGGGTCGATCCTCGGCAACCTGGTGACCGGTTTCGGCACGGATACCATCATCGTCTCCGGCGGCAGCATCGGCGGCAATATCAGCACCAGTGGCGGCAACGACAGCATTACCGTCAGTGGCGGCGTGATCAACGGCGAGATCCGCGCCAGTGTCGGCAACGACACACTCAACTGGCTCAATGGCGGCCAGATCAGGTCCGCGGTGCTGATGGGCGATGGCGACGACACCGCGCTGCTCAGCGGCCTCAACGAAAACCTGCTCGGCACTACGCCTTCGATTGACGGCGGCCTGGGCAACGACCAACTGACCTTCGACAACACCACTTCCAGCACCGCCGCCCGCTATATCGGCTGGGAAACGGTCAACCTCAACAACAACTCGCGTTTCGACCTGGCCGGCGACTTTTTCCTCGGCGACAGTGCCAGCAATACCGGCACCTTCAACATCGATGGCAGCAGCACCCTGGGCGTGACGCAAGGCAGTATCCGCCCCTACACCGCAGGCGCACTGGCCACCCTGAATAATGCCGGCACCATCGACATGACCAGCCGCAGCAACAGCGCCACCGATACGTTGACGGTGTACGGCAACTACGTCGGCAACAATGGGCAGCTCTGGTTGCAAACCGTGCTGGGCGACGAGAACTCGGCCACCGACAAACTGATTGTGTCTGACGGGACCATCAGCGGGCACACACAAATGACCGTGAGCAATCTCGGCGGCCTGGGCGGTCTCACGCAAAACAGCGGGATCGAAGTGGTGCAAGCCCTCAACGGCGCCACCAGCAGCACCGATGCATTTGCCTTGAAAGGCTCGGTATCTGCCGGAGCTTATGAGTATCTGCTGTTCAAAGGGGGTGTCACCGCCGGCACGGAAAATAACTGGTACTTGCGTTCGTCGGTGGTCGCCGTGCAGCCACCGGTGGTGCCACCTGTCCCGCCGACGCCACCGGTGGTGGTGCCCGTGCCGCCGATCCCGCCAGTGCCGCCCGTGGTCGCGCCGGATGAACCGCCCGTGGAGCCACCGACCTCG
>NZ_JACARK010000919.1:0-3700 GCF_013386655.1 Pseudomonas sp. K5002
CGCTGCAACTGCGCGCCCGCCCCCGGCCCTTTGCCCGCCAGCGCGGCCAACTGGTTACGACTCAGGGCGATCTGTTCATCCAGGGCGTCCAGCTGGCGATGGGTTTCCGGCAGCGGCGTCTCAGCCTGGCTGACTTCGAAGTGGGTGCCGATCCCGCCATTCAAACGCTTTTGCGCCAGGTCGAGAATCTGTTGTTGCTGGGCCAGGGTGGCGGCCACGATATCGCGCTGGGCGAAGTGCAACGACAGCTGGATATAGGCGCGCACCACGTTGTTCTGCAATTCGAGCTGCGCCTGGCGCGCTTCGGCGGCGCTCATGTGGGCCATGTCCACGGCGCGCTCGGTGGCATTGCTTTCACGACCCCAAAGATCGAGGGCATAGCTCAAGCCCAGGGACGCGTTGTTGTCCCAGGTGGTGGAATTGTCCAGCGCGCCCGGGCCGTAGAATTGGTCGCTGGGCCAGTTATGACGCTTGAGCGTGGCATCACCATTGATCTGCAACGACTCGGCCGACTCGGCGATCCCGGCCATGGCCCGGGCTTCACGCACACGTGCAGCGGCCATGGCCATGCTCGGGCTGCCTTGCACGGCGAGGTCGATCCAGTGGTTGAGTTGCGGGTCGCCGTAGGCTTGCCACCATTGCGCGGTGGGCCAGTGGGCGTCCTGGGCGGCGCTTTTGATCGCCTCGTCGGTGGCCAATGAACTGGCGACGAGTGACTGGCCTTGAGGGGCAATTCCTCCGGTTCCGATGCAGCCGCTGATTGCTAACGATAAGGCCCAAACACTGAGAGTCTTCAGCTCTCTGCTGATGCGACGCGGCACTGCTGCGAATTCCTGAGAGGGTGTTGCGGGGAAGGTGGCGCAATTCTAAGGGGCGGGCCGGATGGCGATAAGGTGGGATTCTTGTGAATCTTTGTTACCGTTCAGGCGATAATCCGTTCGTAGGGATCACTGGATCCTGCAACTTCGTGTCACAATTTGCCATCTCCCCTGAGAGCACCTTAATGGACACCTTGCAAAACATGCGCGCCTTCAGTTGTGTGGCCGAAGCCGGCAGCTTTACCGCCGCCGCCGTGCAACTGGATACCACCACGGCCAACGTCTCGCGCGCGGTCTCCAACCTTGAGGCCCATCTGCAAACCCGTTTGCTCAACCGCACCACCCGCCGCATCGCCTTGACCGAGGCCGGCAAGCGCTATTTGCTGCGTTGCGAGCAGATCCTGGCGTATGTCGAGGAAGCGGAAGCCGAAGCCAGCGACGCCCACGCCCGCCCGGCCGGGCAGTTGAAAGTGCACACCATGACCGGCATCGGCCAGCACTTCGTGATCGATGCGATTGCCCGCTACCGCCGCACCCACCCGGACGTGACCTTTGACCTGACCATGGCCAACCGCGTGCCGGACCTGCTGGATGAGGGTTACGACGTGTCCATCGTGCTCGCCAGCGAGTTGCCGGATTCGGGGTTTGTCTCGCAGCGCCTGGGGATAACTTACAGCATCGCCTGTGCCTCGCCGGCCTACGTCAAGGCCAACGGCTGCGCGCAACGGCCGAGTGACCTGCTCAACCACGCGTGCCTGCGCCTGGTCAGCCCGGTGATTCAGCTGGATAAATGGTCGTTCAATGGCCCGGAAGGCCAGGAAAGTGTGGCGATCAACAGCTCACCGTTCCTGGTGAACTCGGCGGATGCGATGAAGACCGCGATCACCAGCGGCATGGGCGTTGGCCTGTTGCCGGTGTATGCGGCGATTGAAGGGCTGCGCAACGGCACCCTGGTGCGGGTGATGCCCAACTACCGCTCCCAGGAGCTCAACCTGTACGCCATCTACCCGTCGCGCCAATACCTGGATGCGAAGATCAAGACGTGGGTGGAATACCTGCGCAGCTCCCTGCCGGAAATCATGGCCGCGCATCAGGCGGAACTGGCGGCCTATGAGCTAAGTGGCAGTTTGGGCGGGGTACGACTGAGTAACTGAGGGGGGCAGCCGCTACACCGGCAGCGTAATGCCAAAGGTGTTGCCGCCGCCCTCGCTGCGCACAAACACATCTCCGCCGTGCATCAACGCGATCGCCTTGACGATCGCCAGTCCCAACCCGTGATTCGCCCCACTATTGCTGCGGGACGCGTCCACCCGATAGAACCGCTCGAACAACCGGGGCAGATGCTCGCTGGCAATCTCATCGCCCGGGTTGGTCACCCCGATCGCCACGTGGTCCTCCAGCACTTCGATCTTCACCTCGATCACCTGGCCAGGCGCCGTATGCTGCACCGCATTGCTCAACAGGTTGATCAACGCACGGCGCAAGTGCGCCTTCTCGATCTGCACCTGGGCATCGCCGGTCACACGCACCTGCACCTGGGCGTCCTCGAGGATAAAGTCCAGGTAGTCCAGGGTGGTCGCCACTTCATCCGCCAGCGAACTGGTGATCAGCTTGGTGGCCTTGCTGCCCTGGTCTGCACTGGCCAGGAACAGCATGTCATTGATGATCGAGCGCAGCCGTTCCAGCTCTTCGAGGTTCGATTGCAGCACCTCGAAATAATGCTCGGCCGAACGCCCACGGGTCAGCGCCACCTGGGTCTGGCCGATCAGGTTGGTCAGCGGCGAGCGCAGCTCATGGGCCACATCGGCGTTGAATGACTCCAGGCGCGAATAGGCCTGTTCCACCCGGTCGAGGGTCGAGTTGAAGGAGTTGACGAACTGCTTCAGCTCCGGCGGCAATGGTGACAATTGCAGGCGCCCGGAGAGTTTCGGCGGTGCAAGTTTCTGCGCCTCGTCCGACAGCTTGATCAGCGGCTTGAGACCGATGCGCGCCACCCAGAACCCCAGCAGCGAGGCCAGCAGCACGCCGACAAACGCCAGGCCGATCAGCGCCACCAGCAGTTGATGCTGGGTGGCGCGGAAGTTCTCGGTGTCGACCGCGATCAGGAAACGCAGCGGCGGGCGCTGCTCCTTGGCTGGAAACTGGCTGACCAATACTTTGAACGGGTAGGCATGGCCCGGCAGGCGCAAGTCGCGCTTGCCGGTCGGGCCGGCGGCAAAGGCGCGAATCTGCGCGTCCGGGTTGCCGTATTCGTAGGTCGGGTCGCTGCTCACCACCCAGAAGCGAATGCGCTTGTCTTCCTCTCCCAACAACTTGAGCTTGGCGGTGATCTTCGCCCAATGGTCCGGCGTACCGAAGCGATTGACCGAAGACTCCAGCACGCTGTAGCGCGCATCCAGCTCGGCCCCGGGCAGCAGGCCCAGGCCTTTGTCCACCTGCTGGTACAGCGCGCCGCCGATCAACAGGAAGATCAGCAGCGCCACCAGGGTGAACATGCCGCTCAGGCGCAGGGCGATGGAGTTAGCCGACACTGCGGTTCTCCAGCACGTAACCCATGCCACGGATGGTGTGCAGCAGTTTCTGTTCGAACGGCCCGTCGAGCTTGGCCCGCAGGCGTTTGATCGCTACTTCCACCACATTCGCGTCACTGTCGAAATTGATGTCCCAGACCATTTCCGCAATCGAGGTCTTGGACAGGATTTCACCCTGGCGCCGGGCCAATACGCTGAGCAGCGAGAACTCTTTGGCGGTCAGGTCCAGGCGAACGCCGTTGCGACTGGCCTTGCGGCTGATCAGGTCGATCCACAGGTCGGCGATGGTCACCTGCACCGGCTCATGCCCGCCACTGCGACGGGTAAGGGCTTGCAGGCGCGCCACCAGTT
>NZ_JACARK010000920.1:0-2546 GCF_013386655.1 Pseudomonas sp. K5002
CGCCGAAAGCCGCCTGCACCGCGCCGACGCACGTGACGTGGCACGCCGCAGCCAGGTGCTGCTGAAAAACCAGAACAACACCCTGCCGCTGAAAAAGGACGCGACCATCGCCCTGGTCGGCCCGCTGGCCAAGGCGCCGATCGACATGATGGGCAGCTGGGCCGCTGCCGGTAAACCCGCGCAATCGGTGACCCTGCTGGACGGCATGAACGCCGTGATCGGCGACAAGGGCAAGGTGATCTATGCCCGTGGCGCCAATATCACCAACGACAAGAAAGTCGTCGACTACCTCAACTTCCTGAACTTCGATGCCCCGGAAGTTGTGGATGACCCGCGCTCGTCCCAGGACATGATCGACGAAGCCGTCAAGGCCGCCAAAGGCGCCGATGTGGTCGTGGCCGCCGTGGGCGAGTCCCGTGGCATGTCCCACGAATCGTCGAGCCGCACCGACCTGAACATCCCGCAGAGCCAGCGCGACCTGATCAAGGCTTTGAAAGCCACCGGCAAACCGCTGGTGCTGGTGTTGATGAACGGCCGTCCGCTGTCGATTGTCGAGGAGAACGAACAGGCTGACGCAATCCTGGAAACCTGGTTCGCCGGCACCGAAGGCGGCAACGCTATCGCTGACGTGCTGTTCGGTGACTACAACCCGTCGGGCAAGCTGCCGATCACCTTCCCGCGTTCGGTGGGGCAGATTCCGACCTACTACAACCACCTGAGCATTGGCCGGCCGTTCACTCCGGGCAAGCCGGGCAACTACACCTCGCAGTACTTCGATGACACCACCGGGCCGCTGTTTCCGTTCGGTTACGGCTTGAGCTACACCAGTTTCAGCCTGTCGGACATGGCGCTGTCGTCCACCACCCTGAACAAGACCGGCAAGCTCGACGCCACCGTGGTGGTGAAAAACACCGGCAAGGTCGATGGCGAAACCGTGGTGCAGCTCTATATCCAGGACGTGGCCGGCTCGATGATCCGCCCGGTGAAGGAATTGAAGAACTTCCAGAAGATCATGCTCAAGGCTGGCGAAGAGCGCGCGGTGCACTTCACCATCACCGAGGAAGACTTGAAGTTCTACAACACCCAGCTGAAGTTTGCGGCTGAGCCGGGCGAGTTTAATGTGCAGATCGGGTTGGATTCCCAGGATGTGAAGCAGCAGAGCTTCGAACTGCTCTAACTGATCGTTCCCACGCTCCGCGTGGGAACGCAGCCCGGGACGCTCCGCGTCCCAAAGCTTGACGCAGAGCGTCACAAGAGGCATTCCCACGCGGAGCGTGGGAACGATCTAAAATGTGGGAGCGGGCTTGCTCCCACATTTGATTGGGGTATTCTGGCTTATCCGCGGCGGTCCAGCAGGTTGACCACCAACCGATCAATCCACCCCCACACCCGCTGCTTCACCCGCCGCCACAATGGCCGCGACTGCCATGCCTCAAGGCTCACCGCCTGGCTCAGGGCAAAATCCCGCTCGAAACTCCCCACCACTGCCAACGTCAATTCCGGGTCCAACGCTTCCAGGTTCGCTTCCAGGTTGAAGCGCAGATTCCAGTGATCGAAGTTGCACGAGCCAATGCTCACCCAATCGTCCACCAGCACCATTTTCAAGTGCAGGAAGCACGGCTGGTATTCAAAGATCTGCACCCCGGATTTGAGCAAACGCGGGTAGTAACGGTGCCCGGCATACCGCACCGACGGGTGATCGGTACGTGGCCCGGTCAACAGCAAACGCACATCCACCCCGCGCCCCGCCGCCCGGCGCAGGGCACGCCGTACGCTCCAGGTCGGCAGGAAATACGGCGTGGCCAGCCAGATACGCTGGTGGCCGCTGTTCAGCGCACGGATCAGTGACTGCAAGATATCCCGATGCTGGCGGGCGTCGGCATAGGCCACACGCCCCAGCCCCGGTCCTGTCGCTGGCACCTTGGGCAAGCGTGGCAGGCCAAAATGCGTGGCCGGTTTCCAGGCTCTACGATCGTCGTTCGCCAGCCACTGACGGTCGAACAACGCCTGCCAATCCAGCACCAGCGGGCCACGAATCTGCACCATCACTTCGTGCCAGTCGGCGGTGTCTTCCCCGGGCGTCCAGAATTCATCCGTCACGCCGGTGCCGCCAACCACGGCGATGGTCTGGTCGATCAACAACAGCTTGCGGTGGTCCCGATAGAGGTTGCGCATCCAGCGGCGCCAGCTCAGGCGGTTGTAGAATCGCAGGTCCACCCCGGCATCGATCAACCGCCGACGCAGGCCCAGGGTAAACGCCAGGCTGCCGTAGTCATCGAACAGGCAACGTACGCGCACGCCACGTTCGGCGGCCGCCACCAGGGCCTGAACCATCGCCTCGGCACACGCGCCCGCCTCCACCAGATACAGCTCCAGCGCCACCTGTTGCTCAGCCTGGGCGATACCTTTCAGCATGCGTGGGAAGAAACTCGGGCCGTCGACCATCAGCTCGAAACGGATGGCGCTTCGCCACGGGAACACTGCGCCGCTCATGTCAGCGCGCCGTGAAAATCAGTACCGCACCCACAGGCACCGACAGGCTGATC
>NZ_JACARK010000921.1:0-2441 GCF_013386655.1 Pseudomonas sp. K5002
CACCTGGCCCATGGGTTCGAACAACAGCACCGTCACGCCGCCGCAGCACTGGCCCAGGCTGGCGCCGAGGCTGAAGCGCTCCAGGTGGGTGTTTTGCTGGCCGCGCACAAGCATGTCCCGGGCGATCTGCATCGCCTTGTATTCCAGGTGCCCGCCACCGATGGTGTCGAAGGTGTGGGCGGCGCTGATCACCATCTTCGAACCGGCGTTGCGCGGCGTGGAGCCGAGCTCTTCGATGATGGTCACCAGCACGCAGGGTTCACCCTGGTTCTGCAGGTCGGCGAGGGCGCTGATCCAGTTGTTCATGTTTACCTCAACATCTCTGTTGTCAGTTCGACCGCCTTCGCGAGCAANNAAAAAAAAAAAATTGGGGGGGGGGGGCTTGCTCGCGAAGGCAGCGCCTCGGTCTAAAGCGAAGCCAGCTCGGTTTCCGTTTCCACAGCTTTTGCAGCGGTCAGTTGGCGCATCTGCTCACAGCCCCACAACACCCGCTCCGGCGTCGCCGGTGCATCGATCTTCGGCTGATGGCGATAGTCACCCAGGCTCGCCACGGCGTCCTTGATCGCACACCACGAGGCAATACCGAGCATGAACGGCGGCTCACCCACGGCCTTGGAATGGAACACCGTGTCTTCCGGGTTCTTGCGGTTTTCCACCAGCTTCACCCGCAGGTCCAGCGGCATGTCGGCCACCGCCGGGATCTTGTAGCTGGCCGGGCCGTTGGTCATCAGCTTGCCCTTGTTATTCCACACCAGCTCTTCCATGGTCAGCCAACCCATGCCCTGGATGAAGCCGCCTTCGACCTGGCCGATGTCGATGGCCGGGTTCAGCGAGGCGCCCACGTCATGCAGGATGTCGGTGCGCAGCATCTTGTACTCGCCGGTCAGCGTGTCGACGATCACCTCGCAACAGGCCGCGCCGAACGCAAAGTAGTAGAACGGCCGCCCACGTGCCTGGCTGCGGTCGTAGAAGATTTTCGGGGTCTTGTAGAAGCCCGTGCTGGAGAGCGACACCTGGGCGAAATATGCCTGGTGGATCAGCGCTTCAAAGGTCAGGATGTGATCGCGGACCCGCACATGCCCGTTGTGGAATTCAACGTCGGCCTCGCTGACTTCATATTTGCGCGCGGCAAACTCCACCAGGCGCTGCTTGATGGTTTCGGCAGCATTCTGTGCGGCCTTGCCGTTCAGGTCGGCGCCGCTGGAAGCCGCCGTCGGCGAGGTGTTGGGCACCTTGTCGGTGTTGGTGGCGGTGATCTGCACGCGGTCGATTTCCACCTGGAAAATCTCGGCCACCACCTGCGCGACCTTGATGTTCAACCCCTGGCCCATCTCGGTGCCACCGTGGTTCAGGTGGATGCTGCCGTCGGTGTAGATGTGGATCAGCGCACCGGCCTGGTTGAGGAAACTGGCGGTGAAGGAAATGCCGAATTTTACCGGCGTCAGGGCCAGGCCTTTTTTCAGGATCGGGCTGTTGGCGTTGTAGCGACGGATCGCTTCGCGGCGCTCGAAATACTGGCTGCTTTGTTCGAGTTCGGCGGTCATCTCTTCGAGCATGTTGTGCTCGACGGTCTGGTAGTAGTGGGTGACGTTGCGCTCGGTCTTGCCGTAGTAGTTGGCCTTGCGCACGGCCAGCGGGTCGAGGGCCAGGTGTCGGGCAATCGCGTCCATCACTTCTTCGATGGCGACCATGCCTTGGGGGCCGCCGAAGCCACGGTAAGCGGTGTTGGAGGCGGTGTTGGTCTTGCAGCGGTGGCCGTTGACAGTGGCGTCGCCCAGGTAATACGAGTTGTCGGAGTGGAACATTGCGCGATCGACAATCGAGTTCGACAGGTCCGGTGAGCAACCGCAGTTGCCCGCCAGGTCCAGGTTGATGCCGTGCAGCCGGCCACTGTCGTCGAAGCCTACGTCGTACTCGATATAGAACGGGTGGCGCTTGCCGGTCATCAGCATGTCTTCGACACGCGGCAGGCGCATTTTGGTCGGCTGGCCGGTGAGGCGTGCGACCACCGCACACAGGCATGCCGGGCTGGCGGCCTGGGTTTCCTTGCCGCCAAAACCACCGCCCATGCGGCGCATGTCGACCACGATTTTGTTCATCGATACGTCGAGTACTTCGGCCACCAGCTTCTGTACTTCGGTGGGGTTTTGCGTGGAGCAGTAGACGATCATGCCGCCGTCTTCGGTGGGCATCACCGAGGAGATCTGGGTTTCCAGGTAGAAGTGTTCCTGACCGCCGATGTGCAGGGTGCCCTGGATACGGTTCTTCGCGGTCGCCAGTGCGCCCGCCGAATCACCGCGCTGGTGGGTGTGGCTGTCGAGCACGAAATGTTTTTTGCGAAACGCCTCGACCACGTCCAGCACCGGCTCCAGGTCTTCGTATTCGATCACAGCGGCCATCGCCGCCTTGCGTGCGGTTTCCAGGTCGCGGGCGGCGACGGC
>NZ_JACARK010000922.1:0-3316 GCF_013386655.1 Pseudomonas sp. K5002
GGGTTTCGAGGGCTTGTTACTGGGCCAGCCGGAAGCGCTGGGCGGGCAGGTTAATGCGCTGTTCGGTACGGGCGCCGATGTGATCTTTGACACCACCGGCTTCTGGTTGCCGGCAGCGGTGGCGGCGCTGGCGCCTTTTGGCCGTATCGCGATCATCGCCGCGCCGGTTGACGGGCACGTGCAACTGCCGGCCCTGGCGTTGTATCGCAAGGGTGGTTCGGTGGTGGGGATCAATTCGCTGCTCTACAACTGCGAGCAATGCGCCGTGATGCTGGAGCAGTTCGGGCGGTTCTTCGATGAGGACTTGTTGCCGCTGCCGACCGGTTTGCGGGAAGTGTCGCTGGCCGACGGTGTGAAGTGCTTTGAGCAAGTGAACCAGGGCAGTGCCGACAAGATTATCTTCCTGCCCTGACCCGCTTATTGTGGGCGCGGGCTTGTGTGGGAGCGGGCTTGCTCGCGAATACGGTGTGTCAGCCAATACATTCGGCACTGATCCACCGCTTTCGCGAGCAAGCCCGCTCCCACATTTGATCTTTGTTCAGGCTTCGGGAACGCCTTTTTCCCACGCCGACCAGTTCTTCAGAATTGCCTGCACCAGCGGATTACCGGTGCGATACAGGTTCTCCAGCGCCGGCACAAATCCGCCCTGGTCCGCATACTTCAGCAGGTTGTCCACTTCGCTGTAGCCCGGGTACGGCCGATCAAAGTCGGAACCGGCCCGCACCACCGCCAGGCGATTGATATCCACCAACCCTTCACGGCTGGCCCGCAGCAACGCTTCATAGGTGGAGTTGTCTTCCTGCTGGGTGGTGCAGTACACGCCTTTATTGTCCGTCAGCAATTTGGTCCAGACCTCGGCGCGCTCACTCAGGCGCGTCCCGGAGAACCAGGTATTGCCCGCCAGGGTGTCGCACTGGGTGACCTGCGGCGGCTGATTGGCCGGCGCGTACGGATAGTGTTTGCGCCAGGCCGTGGACTCCTTGCTTTCACTGAGCTCGACTTTTTGCGACAGCGCAAACGCCTTGGCTTGCAGCTTGGGATTGAGCTCGAACACTTCGGTCTTGTAGTCCAGCGGCGGCTTCTCGTTCGGCCCCTTGGTATTGATGCCGATATAGCCGGTCGGCCAGTCCTTCGGCGCGTCCCGTGAATCCAGTTCCCATTGGGTTCCGAATTCCACCAGGTAATGGGCCCACGCGGCGGTGCCGATGGTGCCATGGTGTGGGTTGATCCCGGCGATCCCGGCGATCAGGAAGTAGCTCTGGCGCAGGTCGAACTTGGGCGACAACGCCAGCGCCAGGGTCGAGGCGGCAGCGTTGGTCTGGCCCATGCCGGTCACCAGCAGGCACACGTCCTGGGTGTTGCAGCGGATCACTGGATACTCGGCCGACAAGCCTGGCACGCGAACTTCCTGCTTGAGTTCCAGGCGGTCGATCCAGTTCTGCGCTTCGGGGGCGAACATGGTGATCAGCATCACCTTGGGCTTGATCGGGGCCGGGGCATCAGCCAGCACGACCTGCGGCAACAGCGCCCCGGCGGCCAGCCCGATGGCGATTGAAAGGCGGGTAAAGGTCTTCATCTACTGCTCCTTGTTCACACTCAGAATTGATAGCCCACACCGGCGTAGTAACCCCAGCCGTTGGAGCGGGCGCGGAAATTGCCGTCGCCAAAGTTCAGCTCGCTGCCGTCTTCCCAGTTGCCGCCGTTGTGGAAGTAACGGCCTACCAGGGTGAAACGCAGGTGAGTGAACGAATACAACAGCACGTTTGTTGCAACCAGGGAGTTGGCGGTGCGCGCGGGGTTGTCTTTGTGCAGATCCGAGCCGAAATCGTAGTTGGTGAAGCCGATATAGGTCAGCGACGCACCATTGTCGAAGCTGCCGATGGGCACGATGTATTTCATCTGCGCACGGTAGCCGTCCCATGAGTATTCGTTGCTGGCGCCGTAGTTTTCCCACTGGTAACGGCCATAGAAGTTGGCCGACAGGTTGACCCGCGAGTGGGTCTCGATGTCGGTGCCCAGGCCGCTGTACAAGGTGTTGGCACGGTTGTCCTTGTTGCTGCCGTGGTCGTAGATCCAGTCAAACGCTACATACCATTCCTTGAACGGGCCGATGGCCAGGCTGCGACCGGCCAGGTAGTCGATGGAGATGCGCGGTTCGTGCTCCATGAACACCGGCGAGCCGTGGTCCCACGCGCCTTTGTCGTTGCTGTTGCCGATCCCGAAGATCTTCGGGATGTCGACGTAGCCATACAGTTCGAACGGGCCCTTGCGGCCGAAGTATTCGTACTCCAGGTACACGTCATCGGCGGGTTTGGGGCCGAAGCTGATGTCTTTGCTGCCGATCACCGTCAGGTCCTGGTTGAACCAGTCCGACAGGTACACGCCTTTTTTCGACGGGCTGGCTTCCGGGGCCAGGGCTTCGCCCTGTGCTGAGTCATCGGTGGGTTTTTCCTGCGCCAAAATGGGTCCGCTGAGTACTCCCGTAACGGCAGCCAGTAGCAGGGAAACAGCAAAAGGGGTAGCCGACGCGGATCGTCTGGAAGTGGGTTGCATTGAAAATCCCTGTTCGTACGCGGTTGGGGCCCGATTCTTCGGGTTGAGGTGAACCTGGTTGCCAAGTTCGTTCCGCAAACGTTTGCACAGGTTGTACCAATTTGTGTCAATTGCATGAAGGAATTGAGAAAAGTGGGAAATAGTCGGCCTTTTGGTCAGAAATGCGCCTTGGTAAACGGCAGCGCCTGATCGCCATTGCGGTTAAACAGGTACATCGCGGTTTCCCGGCGATATTCGCTGGGCGTCTGGTTCATCTCGATGCGAAAGTGCCGGTTGAAGTTGGAGAGGTTGGCGTAACCCACTTCAAAACAGATATCGGCCACTGACATCTCGCTTTGCAGCAACAGGCGGCAGGCGCGCTGCACCCGGAACTTGCGCATCAGGTCGATAAAGCCGTGGCCGGTGACGCGCTTGAAAAAACGCGAGAAGCCCGGTTCGCTCATGTCCAGCCGTTGGGCGATCACCGACAGCCGCAGGTCGCCGGTCAATTCCGTCATCAGGTATTCGAAGGCCTTGTGGATACGCTCCGAGCTGCGGGCATCCAGGCTTGGCGTGTAGCAGGCACTGGCCAGGCAATGGGCTTCCCCGGAGGATGCCTGCCCCAAGGTATGCAGTAACTGGATGAACAGAATCAGGCGCGCCAGGCCCTCGGCGGGGCCGATGGACTCCAGCAGGTGCGCAGCCTTCAGGGCGGTTTCACCGGTGAATTCCAGGCCGCGCCGGGCCCGGTCAAACAGGCCTTGCAGGTCGCCCAGCTCAGGCA
>NZ_JACARK010000923.1:0-2816 GCF_013386655.1 Pseudomonas sp. K5002
CGGCCTGGGCAGCGGCCAGGGCGTGACCCAAAGCGTGCGCGCCGCCGGCGATGGCAACACCGCCAGCAATAACGTGAATATCAATGTGAACCAGAATGGCTTGTCGCCGGCCAATGTCGTCCAGTCCGGACAAGCCCTGGTGGCTGGCCAGTCGGTCACCGGCAGCACGGGTGCCGGCCAGGTCACGGTGTCGGCCGCCAATGGCGGGCTGCAAATGGCGATCCTGGCCAACAACAATCAGGGCAATTCGTTGCAGCAGATCGGCGCCGGGAATGTCCTGCAAGGCACGGTTTTGCAGGGTAACAGCAACTTCGTCAGCAACATGACCCAACTCAATGTGGTGCTGGGCAACAACGGTTTGAACAATTTGGGGCAGAACCTCAACCTGAATCAACTCAGAGGCCTACGCCCTAACGGTTATTGAACTACGCTGTGCCTCGACACTTGCGCATTAGAAAGGGACGGCTTATTCCATGCATCGATCGCTATCGTTACGTGCCGTAATTTGTTTAAGCACGCTCCTGCCCGCATCCATGTTGTATGCCGCGCCGGACACCGACATAGACACATTGAAAAAGGAATTGCTGGAGCTCAAGCAACGCTACGAAGTGCAGCAAAAAGCACTGGCGGTGCTGGAGCAACGGGTACGCCAGGTGGAAGAACAACCGGTGGCGCCGCCGCCCAAACGCCTGGCCAAATCCCCGGCAGACTTCCAGAAAGGCGGCACCACGGTGGCCGGCAACACGCCGGGAGTCGGCGCGGCTGCGGCCTCGGGCGGTGCAGCCGGTGGCGCGTCCTACGGCCAGTCCCTCAAGGATGATTCGGCCCCGGCACAGAGCGTGAGCAACTTGTATAACGAGGCCAGCGGGTTCTTTGGCAACGGCAAGTTCAGCTTTGAAACCGGCGTCACCTATTCCCGCTACGATGCCCGCCAGTTGACCCTCAACGGCTTCCTGGCGCTGGACTCGATCTTCCTCGGCAACATCAACCTGGACCGGATCAAGTCGGATAACTGGACCGTCGACCTCACGGGCCGCTACAACCTCGACAACCGCTGGCAGTTCGATATAAACGTGCCGGTGGTGTACCGCGAGTCGACCTATCAGTCCGGTGGTGCCAACGGTGGCAGCGGCACCGCGACCTCGGAACAATCGGTCACGCGTGACCCGACTATCGGCGACGTCAACTTCGGGATTGCCTACAAATTCCTCGACGAGAGCGTCAACCTGCCGGATGCCGTGGTGTCGGTGCGGGTCAAGGCGCCCACCGGCGAAGATCCGTTTGGGATCAAGCTGGTCCAGTCATCCAGCAACACCAACCTTTTCGTGCCGGAAAGCCTGCCCACCGGCAACGGTGTGTGGTCGATCACGCCGGGTATCTCGCTGGTCAAGACCTTCGACCCGGCGGTATTGTTTGGCTCGCTGTCGTACACCCACAACTTCGAAGACTCGTTCAGCGATATCAGCTCCCAGGTCGGCCAGAAGACCCCGGGGAAAGTGCAGTTGGGCGACAGCTTCCAGATCGGCGCTGGCGTGGCGTTTGCGCTGAACGAGAAGATGAGTATGTCGTTCTCGGTGTCCGACCTGGTGCAACGCAAGAGCAAGCTCAAGCCGGATGGCGGCGACTGGCAGTCAGTGGTTTCCAGCGATGCCAACGCGGGTTACTTCAACGTGGGCATGACGATTGCGGCAAGCGACAACCTGACCATCGTGCCGAACCTGGCCATCGGGATCACACCGGATGCGCCGTCGTTCAGCTTCAGCCTGAAGTTCCCGTATTATTTTTAAGGCATGACAACGGGAAAAGCCCCGCAACGATAAGGGTCGTTGCGGGGCTTTTCGGTTTACCCGCCCTAGCGGATCTGGTGTTTGTGCAGCAACCGGTAGAACGTCGGCCGGGAAACCCCCAGCACACGCGCAGCGACACTCAGGTTGTCGCTGTGCCGGTTGAGCACATCGCACAGTGCCTGGCGTTCGGCACGGTGCTTGTAATCCTCCAGTGTAGCCATCGGCAGCGCGATTGCCTGCTGGCTCTGCAATCCCAGATCAACGGCTTCGATTTGCCGCCCTTCCGCCAGTACCAGGCCCCGCCGCACGCGGTTGGCCAACTCGCGCACATTGCCCGGCCAACCGTGCTCGCCCATGGCCACCAGTGCGTCTTCACTGAAGCTGCGGGGACGGCGGCCGGTTTCCTGGCTGTAGAAGTGTGAAAAATGGTTGGCCAGCATCGCCACGTCACCGTGGCGCTCGCGCAACGGCGCGGTGACCACTTGCAGGACGTTGAGCCGGTAATACAAGTCTTCGCGAAAAGTGCCCTTTGCCACCGCGGCTTCCAGGTCGACGTGGGTGGCCGCCAACACGCGTACATCCACCGCAATCGGCTGGCTGCCGCCGACTCGCTCGATCTGTTTTTCCTGGAGAAAACGCAGCAGGTTGGCTTGCAGCTCCATGGGCAAGTCGCCGATCTCATCGAGAAACAGGGTGCCGCCGTGCGCCGCCTCGATCCGCCCCACCTTGCGCTGATGGGCGCCGGTGAAGGCGCCCTTCTCATGGCCAAACAGTTCGGACTGGATCAGGTGTTCGGGAATCGCCCCGCAATTGATCGCCACAAACGGCTTGGCATGGCGCTGGGATTGGCGATGCAAGGTACGCGCGACCAATTCCTTGCCGGTGCCGCTGTCGCCACGGATCAACACCGGGGATTCAGTGGGCGCCAGCTTGGCGAGCAGCTTGCGCAATTCCCGGATCGGACGGCTGTCCCCCAGCAACTCGTGTTCCGGCTGGCCCGCAGGCGCGTTGTTGCCCTTGCCCCGCAGG
>NZ_JACARK010000924.1:0-3439 GCF_013386655.1 Pseudomonas sp. K5002
CCACGGCGTGCTGGTGGCACTGGCGCCGCAGGGTTACTGGAAGGAAAACGAGCTAGGCAAACCGTTGCCGCTGATGGCCCTGGCGGGCGCGCCGTTGATTGGCCTGTCCAGCGCCGACCCGTTGTCGGCGAAGCTGGACAGCTACCTGGAAGCGGTCGATCCACCGCCACGGGTCAGCATCGCAGTGCAGACCTATTCCCTGGCCAGGGCCATGGTCGAATCCGGCGCCGGGCTGGCGGTGATTGATCCGTTCACCGCCCTCGGCGCATCACCGGCCACTACTTGCATTCGCCCCCTTGCGCCGCCACTGCCAATCACCTTGTACGCCCTGACCCGCGCCGACGAACCGCCGCCGCATATGCTGGCGAGCCTGTTGGAGATCTTCGGCAGCCGGGCCCATGAGCAATTGGACCGGCTATAACACGTACCCCATGATCGCCACGAAATGCAGCAGGCTGCCGCCAATCACGAACAAATGCCAGATCCCGTGGGAGTGCCGCAAGCGGTCCTCCAAGGCAAAGAAAATAATGCCCACGGTATACAGCACCCCGCCCGACGCCAGCCAGGCAAACCCGGTAGGCCCCAGCGCAGCAATCAGCGGCTTGACCGCCACCAGCACAATCCAGCCCATCACCGCATAGATCACGATCGACAAAATCCGCGCCTCGGAGCGTGGCTTGATCTCCTGCAGGATGCCGATCACCGCCAGCCCCCACACAATCCCGAACAGCGTCCAGCCCCACGGCCCGCGCAGCGTCACCAGGCAAAACGGCGTGTAGCTGCCGGCAATCAGCAGGTAGATCGAAAAGTGATCGACCTTCTGCATGATCGCTTTCTTGCGCCCGCGCACGCTGTGGTACACGGTCGACGCGCTGTACAACACCAGCAATGTGAAACCGTAGATCGCTACGCTGACAATCTTCCAGGGGTTGCCGTCCATACTGGCCACCACCAACATCCATACCGCACCCACAAAAGCCGCAACCGCCCCGAGCAAGTGGCTCCAGGCGTTGAATCGTTCCCCGTGATACATGTGTCACTCACCTCGAATAACGGTTATCACCTCGACCATTCTGACGTCACCCACCGAATATCAGGTAACAACCTTTCTTCATTTGCCCAAATACACACACCGATGGATGATTCGCTTCATCCTGTGGGAGCTGGCTTGCCGGCGATAGCGGTGTATCAGCAGCAGATGCATGTCTGACCCAACGCTATCGCAGGCAAGCCAGCTCCTACATAAAAGCCCCTCATCGGTAACGCCCATGCCCGACCTCGAACCTGCCCAGCCCCACCCGAGTCTGTGGCAGTTGTTTTACAACTTCGCCATGGTCGGCCTGTTTGGCTTCGGCGGCGTGATGCCCTGGGCGCGGCAGATGATGGTCGACCGCCGGCAGTGGGTCAGCGAACAAGGCTTCAACGAGTTGCTGACCACCGGCCAATTCTTCCCCGGGCCGAATATCGCCAACGTCGGCATCATCTACGGTCGGCGCCTGCACGGTTTGCCGGGTGCGGTTGTGACCGTGGTCGGCTTGTATCTGTTCCCCTCGCTGATCACCGTGCTGGCCGGCTTCGCCTATGCCAAATGGTGGAGCCATGACGTGGTGCAGCAGATCTTCGGCGCGGTGATGCCGATCGCCACCGGGCTGATGCTCGGCACCACCTTGCGCCTGCTCAAGGCCATGCCCAGGACCCTGGCGAATTACAGCGCGTTCGTCCTGACCTTCGTGTTGATGGCGGTGCTGGTGCTGCCGTTGTGGATGGTCCTGCTGATCTGCATTCCCAGCTCGTTGGCCTTGAGCTTCATGGGCAAGCAGAAGGTGGCCGGCTGATGCAGAGCGTGCTGTTTCACCTGATGATCCAATGCGCGCTGTGGTCGCTGATGGCGATTGGCGGCAACACCGTGGCCCTGAGCGATATCCATCGCTACACCGTCACCGACATGAACTGGATCACCGACGCCCAGTTCGTCGCCTTCTTCGCCCTGTCCCAGGCCTTGCCCGGGCCCAATGGCATGTTCCTGGTGTTTATCGGCCAGCAAGCCGCCGGGTTGCCCGGCGCCCTGGTGGCCCTGACCGCCAAGCTGGTGCCCTGCTCGGTGCTCACCTACTTCGGCGCCGGCTGGCTGGAAAAACACAGCAAAACCCCGTGGGTGCAGCGGGTCAAAGGCAGCCTGCTGCCGATCTCCATCGGGCTGATCCTGGCCGCCAGCTACATCCTGATGAACAGCCTGGAAAACAACGCCACCAGCCTGGTACTGACCCTGGCCAGCGCTGCCGTGGTGTATTACACAAGACTCAACGCGATCTGGCTGATCATCCTCGGCGTGCTGCTGGGCCTGTGCAGTGCATGGCTGGGAGTGAACTGGTTTTAGGGGCACAATCGACGGCATTCGAACAAGAGTCACGCCCATGCTGATCGACGAAGAGTTCACCCTCAAGAAGCTGGAAATCTTCCTGGCGTTCATGCGCACCGGCAACCTGGCGCGGGCGGCGGCTGAATTGCAGACCAGCAACGTCAGCGTGCACCGGGCGATCCACTCCCTGGAAAACGCCCTGCGCTGCCCGCTGTTCAAGCACGAAGGCCGCAACCTCACGCCGCTGGAAAGCGCCTATGTGCTGGAAGAGCGTGCGCAGAAGCTGGTGCAGGATGTGGTCGACAGCGTGCGGGTCACCCGCGAGGCCGCCGGCTTTTCCGCCGAGCGCTTCAAGCTGGGCTCGCTGTATTCGCTGACGGTGAAGACCGTGCCGCAGTTGATCATGGGGCTGAAGATTCGCCGTAGCGAGCTGAATATCGACCTGATCCTCGGGTCGAATTTCGACCTGCTGTACAAGCTGAAGAACATGGAAGTCGACGCGATCCTGATCTCCCTCGACGAACACGCCAACGATCCGGACTGCGAACAGATCGCGCTGTTTTCCGACGACATCTTCCTCGCCACCCCAGCCGATTCACCCTTCGACCGCGAACAGGAAATCGACCTGGCGGACGTGCGCGACGCCACCTTCATCACCCTCACCCAAGGCTTCGCCACCCATCAGGATGGCAACCGCGTATTCAAGCAGGCAGGGTTCGAGCCGAAGGTGGCGATGCAGGTCAACGACATCTTCACCCTGCTGAGCATGGTCAGCTCGGGGGTGGGTTATGCGCTGCTGCCGGGGCGGATTGCGGCGGTGTATGAGAACCGGGTGAAGCTGATTCCCCTGCAACCGCGCTACCGTTTGCAGCAGCACATTGGCGTGGTGTTTCTGAAAGCCAAGGAGCGCGACCCGAACCTGCTCGCGCTGTTGGCGGAGTGCCGGATGTATGCGAACCGCCAAACCTGACAATGATCCCCTGTGGCGAGGGAGCTTGCTCCCGCTCGGCTGCGCAGCAGTCGTAAAATCAGCGCCCGCGTTGTTTCAGGAAGAATGCATTGGGACCGCTTCGCGCTCCA
>NZ_JACARK010000925.1:0-611 GCF_013386655.1 Pseudomonas sp. K5002
CGAGGGAGCTTGCTCCCGCTCGGCTGCGCAGCAGTCGTAAAATCAGCGCCCGCGTTGTTTCAGGAAGAATGCATTGGGACCGCTTCGCGCTCCAGCGGGAGCAAGCTCCCTCGCCACAAAAGCGGTCGACACCTCTCGGGTCAGCCGACAATCCCGCGCACGATGAAGTACAGCACCGACGGCCCCAGCAAACACCCAAGCCCGGTGTGAAAGGTGGCAGTCAACGCGCCATACGGCACCAGCCGCCGGTCCGTCGCCGCCAGGCCTGCCGTCACACCGCTCACCGTGCCGGCCAAACCACCGAACACCATCGCCGAGCGCGGGTTATCCAGGCCCATCCAGCGTGCCGCCATGGGCGTGCCCACCATCACCAGGATCGCCTTGATCAACCCAGTCGCGATGGACAGCGCCACCACATCCGAGCTTGCACCCAACGCCGCCCCGGTCACCGGCCCGACGATGTACGTCACCGCGCCCGCGCCGATGGTGGTCATGCTGATCGCATCGCGATAACCAAACGCCCAGGCGATACTCGCGCCCACGATAAACGGCAGCACCGTCCCCAACAGCAAGGCAATCGCACCAATCAAGCCGGCCTTGCGCGCCTCGGT
>NZ_JACARK010000925.1:706-1174 GCF_013386655.1 Pseudomonas sp. K5002
CCGGCCTTGCGCGCCTCGGTGGCCTGTACTTCAAACGCCGTGGCCACGATGGCAAAGTCCCGCAGCATGGCGCCGCCCATCAAGCCGATCCCGGAAAACAGCGCCACATCCGCCAGGCCTTTCTGCCCGCCGGTCAAGGTACCGCCCACCCAGGCCAGCACCAGCCCGATCACAATCGCGATGGCTGAGCCGTGGATGCGTCCGAAGGTCAGGCGCTTGGACAGCACCACCGAAATCCACATCACCACGCCAACAAATGCAAAGGCGGTGACCAAGCCGTTATTTGCCAGGCCTTTCTCGATGAGTTCCCACATATCAGCGACCTCCCGCGACAGGTGCAACCGCAATCAGCGGCTCTTCATCGGGCAACGGTTCGCCCTTGTGCGTGCGGCTGATCAAGGCAATCGTGCAACCGCACACCACCACCGAACCAATCGCCGCCAGCACCGCCACCGGGCCGCCGTGCAG
>NZ_JACARK010000093.1:0-10552 GCF_013386655.1 Pseudomonas sp. K5002
ACACCGCACGCGTTCCGCCTTGGCACCGCCATCAGCGTGACCCTGAGTTCAGCCATCGCGCCGCGTATCGAATTGCCCCTCAGCGCCTTGCAGGAAGCCGACGGCAAGACCCGCATCTGGGTCATCGACACCCAAAGCCAGACCGTACAGCCCCGTGACGTCAGCATCGTCAGCCGTGACGCCGACAGCGCCTTGCTCAACGCAGGCGTCAAACCCGGCGAGCGGGTGGTGAGTGCCGGCGTGAACAGCCTGAAGCCCGGGCAAAAAGTCAAAATCGACGAGGACAGCCCGCGATGAAAGGGAGCTTCAACTTATCCGACTGGGCCCTCAAGCATCAGTCCTTCGTCTGGTACCTGATGTTCGTCGCGCTGCTGATGGGCGTGTTCTCGTACATGAACCTCGGCCGCGAGGAAGACCCGTCGTTCACCATCAAGACCATGGTGATCCAGACCCGCTGGCCGGGTGCGACCCAGGAAGAGACCCTGAAGCAGGTCACCGACCGCATCGAGAAAAAACTCGAAGAGCTGGACTCCCTCGACTACGTGAAGAGCTACACCCGGCCCGGCGAGTCCACGGTGTTCGTGTTCCTGCGGGACACCACCAGCGCCAAGGACATCCCGCAGATCTGGTACCAGGTCCGCAAGAAGATCGACGATATTCGCGGCAGCTTCCCCCAAGGCTTGCAGGGGCCGGCGTTCAACGACGAGTTCGGGGATGTGTTCGGCTCGGTGTACGCGTTTACCGCCGACGGCCTGTCGATGCGCCAGCTGCGCGATTACGTGGAGCAGGTGCGCGCCGAAATTCGTTCGGTACCGGGGCTGGGCAAGGTCGAGATGATCGGCCAGCAGGACGAAGTGATTTACCTGAATTTCTCCACCCGCAAACTCGCAGCGCTGGGGATCGATCAGCGCCAGGTGGTGCAGAGCCTGCAATCGCAGAACGCGGTGACGCCGGCTGGGGTGATTGAGGCCGGGCCGGAGCGGATTTCGGTGCGCACCTCCGGGCAGTTCGCCTCGGAGAAGGACCTGGCCAACGTCAACCTGCGGCTCAATGACCGTTTCTATCGGCTGGCCGACGTGGCGGAAATCACCCGTGGCTATGTCGACCCGTCGACGCCGATGTTCCGCTTCAACGGCAAGCCCGCCATCGGCTTGGCCATCGCCATGCAGAAGGGCGGCAACATCCAGGACTTCGGCAAGGCCCTGCACAAACGCATGGACGACCTGACCGCCGACCTGCCGGTGGGTGTGGGCGTGCACAAGGTTTCCGACCAGGCCGAAGTGGTGGAGGAGGCCGTCGGCGGCTTCACCAGCGCGTTATTCGAGGCGGTGATCATCGTGCTGGTGGTGAGCTTTATCAGCCTCGGCGTGCGTGCCGGGTTGGTGGTGGCGTGCTCGATCCCGCTGGTGCTGGCGCTGGTGTTCGTGTTCATGGAATACAGCGGCATCACCATGCAGCGGGTGTCGCTGGGCGCGTTGATCATTGCCCTCGGCCTGTTGGTGGACGACGCGATGATCACCGTGGAGATGATGATCACGCGCCTGGAAAAAGGCGAGACCAAGGAGCAGGCCGCGACCTTCGCCTACACCTCCACGGCATTCCCGATGTTGACCGGTACGCTGGTGACCGTTGCCGGTTTTGTGCCGATTGGCCTTAATGCCAGTTCGGCGGGTGAGTACACCTTCACGCTGTTTGCGGTGATTGCCGTGGCGATGCTGGTGTCGTGGGTGGTCGCGGTGTTGTTCGCGCCGGTGCTCGGCGTGCACATCCTCAGCAGCAAGGTAAAACCCCACAATGCCGAGCCCGGCCGGGTGGGCCGGGCGTTCAATGGCGGCATGCTCTGGGCCATGCGCAATCGCTGGTGGGCCATCGGCATCACGGTGCTGTTGTTTGTGGCGTCGGTGTTTTCCATGCAGTTTGTGCAGAACCAGTTTTTCCCGTCTTCGGACCGTCCGGAAATCCTCGTCGACCTCAACCTGCCGCAAAACGCCTCGATCAACGAGACCCGCAAGGCCGTCGACCGTCTTGAGGCGATCATCAAGGACGACCCGGACATCGCCCGCTGGAGCACCTATATCGGCCAGGGCGCGATCCGTTTCTACCTGCCGCTCGACCAGCAACTGGAGAACCCGTACTACGCGCAACTGGTGATCGTCAGCAAGGGCCTGGAAGAGCGCGGCGCCTTGATTGCGCGCCTGCAAAAACGCCTGCGGGAAGATTTTGTCGGCGTGGGCAGCTTCGTGCAGCCACTGGAAATGGGCCCGCCGGTGGGGCGTCCGATCCAGTATCGGGTGTCTGGCAAGGACATCGACCAGGTGCGCAAACACGCGATCGAACTGGCGACGATGCTCGATAAAAATACCCACATGGGCGAGATCATCTACGACTGGAACGAGCCGGGCAAAGTCCTGCGGGTGGACATCGCCCAGGACAAGGCGCGGCAACTGGGGCTGTCGTCGGAAGACGTGGCGCAGTTGATGAACAGCGTGGTCAGCGGTGCGTCGGTGACCCAGGTGCATGACGATATCTACCTGATCAACGTGGTCGGCCGCGCCGAAGATGCCGAACGCGGTACGCCGGAAACCTTGCAGAACCTGCAGATCGTCACGCCCAACGGCACCTCGATTCCGCTGCTGGCGTTTGCCACCGTGCGCTATGAGCTGGAACAGCCGTTGGTGTGGCGTCGCGACCGCAAGCCGACCATCACCATCAAGGCGGCGGTGCGCGACGACATGCAGCCGACCGACCTGGTGAAACAGCTCAAGCCGGACATCGACAAGTTCAGTGCTGGGTTGCCGGTGGGCTACAAGGTCGCCACCGGCGGCACCGTGGAAGAAAGCGGCAAGGCCCAGGGCCCGATTGCCAAGGTAGTGCCGTTGATGCTGTTCCTGATGGCGACCTTCCTGATGATCCAGCTGCACAGCGTGCAGAAGATGTTCCTGGTGGCCAGCGTGGCGCCGCTGGGGCTGATTGGCGTGGTGTTGGCGCTGATTCCCACGGGCACGCCCATGGGCTTTGTGGCGATTCTGGGGATCCTTGCGCTGATCGGCATCATCATCCGTAACTCGGTGATCCTGGTGACGCAGATCGACGCCTACGAGCGCGACGGCTACACGCCGTGGGACGCGGTGGTGGAAGCCACCGAGCACCGGCGCCGGCCGATCCTGCTGACCGCAGCAGCGGCTAGCCTGGGCATGATCCCTATCGCCCGTGAAGTGTTCTGGGGCCCGATGGCCTACGCGATGATCGGCGGGATCATCATCGCCACCTTGCTCACGCTGCTGTTCCTGCCGGCGCTGTACGTGGCCTGGTACAAGATTCGCGAGCCGAAGAAAGAACAAGCCTGACAGCCACAGCGGTGACATTCCTACACGGACGTGGGAATGTTCCCTGAAACATTTTTTTGCCCTTCGCACCCGATCAATTGTTTTACCCTCCGGGCCTGATCCTTTGCCAAGGCCTGCCCCATGCGTTGTTTCCTGCTGGTTTGTAGCTTGTTACTGTCGCCCGTGGCCCTTGCCGGCACGGTGCTGGAGAACGCCCTGTGGCGGGTTGAGATCGACCCGGCGACCCTTGCGATCCACGTTATCCCCAGCGACAAGACCGCCGTGCAGGCTTCAAGCGGAGGCCCTGCGCACAGGGTCAACCAGCTCTCCCAAAGCACCCGTCAGGCCAGTTGGCAATGGGACGATGGCGCCTATCGCCTGAGCGCCACCCTCGAGCAACGGGATCTTGCCCTGACGATTACCGCCCGTGATGCCGGTGAGTTGGCGATCCTGCGCCAACCCGCCAGCGCCATGGGCAAGGGCCTGATCTGGCCCCTGGCCGAAGGGCATTACGTGCCGGCGGGCAATGGTGTGTGGCAGGACTTCCTGCTGGAACAGGGCGACGTCAACACCACCCAGGACCTCAGCTTGCCGCTGTGGGGCGTGGATCACGGCGCGTTTACCCTCAACTGGCTGATGACCAATCCTTACAACAACCGTCTGCACTGGCAGGCCGACGGCAAAGGACTGGCGTTGTCCGCCTTCCATGAATTCACCACGCTGGACCCCGCGGCACCGATGACCGTTCTGTTGCACCTGGGCGAAAGCGACCCGCTGGCCGGCGCCAAGCGTTATCACCAGTGGCTGGTGGAGCAGGGGCTGTTTGAACCGTTGGCGGACAAGTTGCGGCAAACCCCGGAAGCGGAAAAGCTGCTGGGCGCCAGCCATATCTACCTGTGGGGCAATGATCTGCTGGCTCCGGGGGATGTGCGCGACTGGCCGCAACTGCTCAAGCTGCTACGCAGCGGTAAAGGCTTGGCGGCTGAATTGAATGGCTTGCTGGACAAAGAGGCTGCGCAGGTTCGGCAGGTCAAGCAACCGTATGAGCAGGCTGTCCTGCTGCGCGGCCTGAACGCGGCGATCAACACAAAGGCCCGGCAAAGCTGGCAGCCCTCCACCGAGCCGAATATGACCCAACTCGCTGATGGCTATGGTGCGCTGCGTCGTGAGTTGGCCGTGGCCTTTGCCGGTGCCTTGAGCGCCACGCCTGAGACTTGGGGCAACACCTTGTCCGTCACCAACGCGCTGAAAGGCGCCGGTCTCAAGCGCCTGCTGGTGACCCAGGGCGAAGGCTGGGAAGGCGGGCTCTGGCATCCTGAGGCGGTGAAGACCGGGGTCGAAGCCGGTTACCTGATGGCGCCCTACGACTCTTATGAAACGGCACTGTCTGCCACCGAAAATCCCGACTGGACCACCGCGCACCTGGGCAGCAAGGCCTATGGCGAGTGCGCGATCGTGTTGAAGGGCGGCCAGCTCAAGACAGGCTTCCAGAAGTCCGGCCACTACACCGACCCGCGCTGCGTGCGGCCGTTGCTGGAGGCGCGGATCAAGGCGGTGCAGGCCAAGTCCGGGTTCAACGCCTGGTTCCTCGACGCCTATGCCACCAGCATGTTGTTCGACAGCTATCGCACGGGTGCGAGCATGACCCAGGCACAAAACGCCGAAGGCAATATCGATGCGGCCCGCTGGATCAATACGGCGCTGAAGTTGCCGGCAGGTTCCGAGGACGGCAACGCGATCACCGCCCGAGGCATCCTGTTTGCCCACGGCATGCAAACGCCGGTGCTGGGTTGGGGTGATCGTGAGATGACCAAGGACAAGCAGTCGCCGTATTACGTCGGGGCTTGGTACCCGCCGGAACAGCCGGCGGTGTTCTTCAAGTCGGTGCCGTTGAAAGAGCCGTTTCGCACGGTCTACTTTGACCCGACGATGCGCCTGCCGCTGTATCAGGCGGTGTTCCATGGCTCGGTGATCACCACCCACCATTGGCTGTTCGACAGCCTGAAACTGAGCAACGTGCGGGCCGAAAACGAGCTGACGCAACTGCTCTACAACGTGCCGCCGCTGTATCACCTGAGTGCGGCGACGGTGAAGCAGCGCTTGCCGGTGATTCAGCGCCAGGACGCGTTCTTCCGGCCGCTGCATGAACGGTTGGCGACTCAGGCGATGACCGATTTTCGCTGGCTGACCGAAGATAAACAGGTGCAGCAGACCACGTTTGCCGATGGAACGCGGTTGGTGGCGAATTTTGCTGAGGGGCGTATTACGGCTTTTGTGCCTGGCGCCCAGGCTGTGGTGTATCAGGTGGATGAGTGGCGGCTGTGAGTCCTTCGCGAGCAAGCCCGCTCCCACAGGGAAATGCATTCCAAAATGTGGGAGCGGGCTTGCTCGCGAAGGCGTAAGCCCAAACAACAAAGACCTACAGCTTGCGCCACACACTCGCCAGCCACGGCTGTTGTTCCCGAGGCAATCCCGCTGGCCGGTAGTAATGCTCCAACTCCACAAACCCCGCAGCCGTCAGCAATTCCTGCCAGGCCTGCAAGTCGTGATACGAGCCATACCGCGGCCCATTCCAGCCCTCCTGGTTTTCACCCCGAGGGTTTGAGCTGAACAACACTCCACCGACCTTCAACGCCCCATGCAACTGCCCAAGAATGCGCGGCAGTTCCTGCTTGGGAATATGAAACAGCACCGCATTGGCGAAGATCCCGTCGAAACGGCCGGCTGGCAAATCCAGCTTCAGGAAGTCCTGTTGCAGCACTTCACAGCCGCTGTCTTCCCGGGCCATCTGTGCAAAGCGCTCCGAACCATCGAGCCCCACCGCGATGTGGCCCATGCGGGTAAACGTCTGCAAATCCCGCCCCGGCCCGCAGCCGAAATCCAGCACGGTAAACGGTGCGTCGCCCTGGATATGCCGCAGCAACGCATCAATGTTCTGGCTCACATCGTGATCGCGGGTGCCTTCACGAAAATCCTCGGCCACTTTGTTGTAGTGGCCAAGGGTGGTGGAGGTGATCTGGTCGAGGTCGTCGGGGGCGAGTTTCATGGCAGGTTATACCGGGCGCTGAGATGGCCCGACTATACCTCACCTCTTGTTCAGAACCCTGGCCAACCGATCGCCGCCCAACTGAATCACGGCTACCAGGATCACCAGCAGCACAATCACGGTGAGCATGATCTGCGTGTCAAAACGCTGATAGCCATAGCGATAGGCAATATCCCCCAGCCCACCGGCGCCAATTGCCCCGGCCATGGCCGAGGAGTTGATCATCGTCACCAGGGTAATCGTGAACCCGCCGACAATCCCCGGCAGCGCCTCCGGCAGCAGCACATGCCAGACGATATGCCAGCGCCGGCAACCCATGGCCTGCGCCGCCTCGATCAAGCCGTGGTCGACTTCGCGCAAGCTGACTTCGGCGATTCGCGCAAAGAACGGCGTGGCCGCGATGGTCAACGGCACCACCGCCGCCCACACGCCATAGGTGGTGCCGACGATCAACCGGGTGAACGGAATCAGCGCCACCATCAAAATCAAAAACGGGATCGAGCGGAACAGGTTAACGAACGCCCCCAGCACCCGATTCAAGGCAGGCGCCTGATAGATGCCGCCCTTGTCACTGGTCACCAGGAACACCGCCAGCGGAATCCCCACCAGCAATGCAATCAACGACGACACTCCGACCATCAACAGCGTGTCGATGGCGCCCTGCAATAAACGATCAAACCACATAGCCCAGCACCTCCACCTGTTGTGCCCAGCGCCCGGCGCGGCTGCGCAGTTCTTCGGCGGTCAGGGACGAGCCGCTCACCGCCAGCAGCAATTGCCCCAAGGCGTGGCCCTGGATGCGTTCCACACCGCCTTGCAGCAAGCGCACGCGCCCGCCGAGGGCGCTGAATAACGCAGCAAGATCGGGTTCGTCTTCGGCACTGCCAGTCAGTTGCAAGCGCAGCACCACGGCGGCGTCCTTTGAGGTCGGATTGGCCTGCAGGCGGCTTTGCAACTCTTCAGGCAGGCCATGTTGCAGCGGCGCCAGCAGGGTTTTACTGACCTCATGCTGCGGGTTGCCGAACACTTCCCACACCGGGCCTTGCTCGACCACATGGCCGTGTTCCAGCACCACCACGCGGTCGCAGATTTCGCGAATCACGGCCATTTCGTGGGTGATCAGCACGATGGTCAAGCCCAGGCGTTTGTTGATCTCCCGCAGCAGACCGAGGATGGATTGCGTGGTCTCAGGGTCGAGCGCTGAAGTGGCTTCGTCGCACAACAGAATCTGTGGGTCATGCACCAGTGAGCGGGCGATGCCCACCCGCTGTTTCTGCCCGCCGGACAGCTGCGCCGGGTAAGCCTTGTGCTTATCCTGCAAGCCGACCAATTCCAGCAGTTCCCGCACCTTCTTCTCGCGCTGCTCCTTGGGCACGCCTGCGACTTTCAACGGCAGTTCGACGTTCTGCCACACAGTCTTGGCCGACATCAGGTTGAAGTGCTGGAAGATCATGCCGATGCGTCGGCGCAGGGTGACCAGGCGGTCTTCGTCGAAGTCGCCGATGTCCACCTGGTCAATCAATACCCGGCCGCTGCTCGGTTGTTCCAGGCGGTTGATGGTGCGGATCAGCGACGACTTGCCTGCGCCGCTGCGGCCGATGATGCCGAAGACTTCGCCGCGCTGGATCGCCAGGTCGATGCCTTGCAGGGCGGGCACGGATTGGCCGTCATAGGTCTTGCCCAGGTTGATAAAGCGCACGTGCGCGCGATTCAGGTCCGGGTGCAGTTCTGTCTGCTCGGCGTCCCTGGGCGGCAGGCCCAGGTCGCGCAGTTGAGAGTGGGCGGCGGTCATTTTTTATCTTCCCAGCCCACTTGGTAGAGCTTGCCAAGGGATTTATCCAACGCGGCGCGCACCACCGGCGAGTGCTGGTAGATGTCGACGAACTTGATCACCCGCGGGTCGGTTTTGCTCTTGGGCTGGACCACGAACTGGATCACGTACTCCGGGTGGTCGAGGCCGTCGAACAGCAGCGCTGACTCGGCATCGAAGGTCTTGGACAGGCGGATATACGCCGGGTAGCCCTGCACCAGGTCGGCGTCGTCATAAGCGCGCACCAGTTGCACGGCCTCCACTTGCAGGATCTTGATCTTCTTCGGGTTGGTGACGATGTCTTCTTCAGTGGCCTTGTAGCCTACGCCCGGCTTGAGCGTGATCAAGCCGGCCTTGGCCAGCAGTTGCAGGCCGCGACCACTGTTGATCGGGTCGTTGGCAATCGCCACGCTGGCGCCCTGGGGCAGGTCGTTGATGCTCTTGTACTTCTTCGAATACAGGCCGACGTTGTTGATGATGCCCGGCGCGTACGGCACCAGGTCAAAGCCGGCGGCGGCCTTGGCGTTTTCCAAAAACGGGATGTGCTGGAAGTAGTTCACGTCGATATCGCCGGCTGCCAGGCTGACGTTGGGTGCGATCCAGTCGGTGAATTCCACCAGTTCGACTTTCAAACCCTGTTTGCCGGCCTCTTCGACGGCGGCCTCCAGGGGAATGGCGAAGGCGGCGGTGGTGCCGACTTTCAAGGGAGCGTCAGCGGCGAATACCGCCGAGCTGAACAGTCCGAGGGCGAGCGCCAGTGCTTTGACTGGGTGGCTGAGCAATGTTTTTTTCATAGTGGATTTCCAGTCATAAGGTGTGAGTGCAAACAACTCGGTCAACTGTGGGAGCGGGCTTGCTCGCGAAAGCGGTGTGTCAGTGAATGCATCCGGCGACTGATACAGCGCTTTCGCGAGCAAGCCCGCTCCCACATTTTGGTTCAGTGGCGGTAGGTGGAGCCGGTGTGTTGTTCAGGCAGGTGCGCCGAGTGGTGGAAGACTTTCTCCCGCAACGTCCCGGTCTCATACGCGGTTTTGTACGAGCCCCGGCGCTGCAGCTCCGGCACCACCAGTTCGATGAAGTCGACGTAGCTTTCCGGGGTGACGATGCGCGTCAGGTTGAAGCCATCCAGGCCGGTTTCGCTGATCCATGATTCAAGTTCATCCGCCACCTGTGCCGGCGAACCCACCAGGGTGATGTAGCGCCCGCCCAGGGCGTGCTGCTCAAGCAACTTGCGCCGGGTCCAGTCATTGTTCTGCAGGTTCTTGGTCGCGGACTGGATGGCGTTGCTCTTCACGTACTGGATCGGTTCGTCGATTTCGTACTGTGAAAAATCAATCGCCGTAGAGGCCGAGAAATGCGCCACGCCGGCTTCCGCACTGGCGTAGCTCAGGTACTCGGTGTGCTTGGCCCACGCAGCTTCTTCGGTGGCGCCGACAATCACGTTCAGGCCCATGAACACCCTGATATCGTCCGGGTTGCGCCCGGCTTCCACGGCGCTGGCGCGCACCTTGTCCACCTGGATCTTGGTCGAGGCCTTGTTCTGCCCGCTGATGAACACGCACTCGGCGTGACGCCCGGCAAACAGCAGTCCACGGTCGGAGCTGCCCGCCTGGAACAGCACCGGCGTGCGTTGCGGCGACGGCTCGCACAGGTGATAACCCTCCACCTGATAGAACTCGCCCTTGTGCTCGACCTTGTGCACTTTTTCCGGCTGGGCATACACCCGCGCCTGCGGATCGTTGATCACCGCGTCGTTTTCCCAGCTGCCTTCCCAGAGTTTGTAGAGCACCTCCAGGTATTCGTCGGCCTGGTCGTAGCGCCGGTCGTGCTCGACCTGCTCGGTCAGGCCCATGGCCTTGGCGGCGCTGTCGAGGTAGCCGGTGACGATGTTCCAGCCCACCCGGCCACGGCTCAGGTGGTCGAGGGTCGACATGCGCCGGGCGAACAGATACGGCGGTTCGTAGGTGAGGTTGGCGGTCAGGCCGAAGCCAAGGTTTTTGGTCACTGCCGCCATGGCCGAGACCAGCAGCAACGGGTCGTTGACCGGCAGCTGGATCGCTTCCTTGAGCGGCACGTCCACCGAGTTCTGGTAGACGTCATACACGCCGACGATGTCGGCGATGAACAGCCCGTCGAACAGTCCGCGTTCCAGCAATTGCGCCAGTTCGGTCCAGTACTCGATGGTTTTGTACTGGGTCGAGTTGTCCCGTGGATGGGTCCACAGGCCGTGGTTGATGTGCCCGATGCAGTTCATGTTGAAGGCATTGAGCAGGATTTTTTTCTTCGCCATCAGATAGTCCCCCGCAGTGGCGGGTTTTCATCGTTGAGGTAGTAATTGCCCACAGCAAAGTACTTCCAGCGCACCGGGTC
>NZ_JACARK010000926.1:0-985 GCF_013386655.1 Pseudomonas sp. K5002
CGGCTGGCGGCGGAGCAAGGGCGCGAGGTATACGCCATCCCCGGCTCCATCCATCACCCCGGGGCCAAAGGCTGCCATCAACTGATCCGCGATGGCGCGGTGCTGGTGGAAACCATCGAGCACATTCTCGAAAACCTGCGTGGCTGGCAGGCCCTCTCCCGCCCGGCGCCGATTGCGGTCAATCATCCGCTGGTGGCGCTGTTGCACGCGGCGCCCCACACCAGTGAAGCCCTGGCGATTGCCAGTGGCAGGGCCTTGTCCGAGGTGCTGGCCAGCCTGACGGAGCTGGAACTGGAAGGCCGGGTGATCTGCGAAAGCGGGCGCTGGCTTGCGCGCGGCTAGGTTTTGTAACGAAGATCGGTAAACTGCGCAGAGCTTTAGTCCGGAGAGTGAGTAATGGTCAACAGGTGGCGGGTGCGAGAAGCCGCACGAGAAATTCGCGCAGGCGCAGTGATTGCCTATCCAACCGAGGCGGTCTGGGGCCTGGGCTGTGACCCTTGGAACGAAGAAGCGGTGGATCGGTTGCTGGCGATCAAGGGCCGGTCTGTGGATAAGGGGCTGATCCTGATTGCCGACAATATCCGTCAGTTCGATTTTCTCTTCGAAGACTTTCCCGATGAGTGGATGGATCGCATGGTCAGTACCTGGCCTGGCCCGAATACGTGGCTGGTGCCCCATCAGGACTTGCTGCCCGAGTGGATTACCGGGGTGCATGACACGGTGGCGTTGCGGGTGACTGATCATCCGCAAGTGCGGGATCTGTGCTCGCTGGTCGGGCCACTGATTTCCACCTCGGCCAACCCGCAGGGCCGCCCGGCGGCGCGCACGCGGATTCGTGTGGAGCAGTATTTCCGTGGGCAGGTGGATCTGGTGTTGGGGGGGAATCTGGGGGGGCGCAAGAACCCGAGTTTGATTCGGGATCTGGCGACGGGTGAGGTTGTGCGGCCTTCCTGAGACCGAGCCGCCTGCTTTCGCGAGCAAGCCC
>NZ_JACARK010000926.1:993-4802 GCF_013386655.1 Pseudomonas sp. K5002
CTTGCTCGCGAAGAGGCCTTCAAATCCGCTGAAAATCCAACGCCTTATGGCAACAGAATGGTCGACCCAGTCGTCCGCCGCGCCGACAACTCAATTTGCGCCTTCGCCGCATCCCCCAACGAAAACCGTTGGTTAATATCAATCTGCAGCTTCCCGCTGATGATCATCGAAAACAGATCATCCGCCATCGCCTGCAGGTTTTCCGGGTTGTTGGCATAGGTCGCCAATGTCGGCCGGGTCACATACAGCGAGCCCTTGGCCGCCAGAATCCCCAGGTTGACCCCATCCACCGCCCCCGAAGCATTACCGAAACTCACCACCAGCCCGCGTGGCGCGACGCTGTCCAAGGATGTGAGCCAGGTGTCCTTGCCTACGCCGTCGTACACCACTGGGCACTTCTTGCCGTCAGTCAGTTCCAGCACGCGTTGTGCGACATTTTCCTTGCTGTAGTCGATGGTTTCCCAGGCGCCGAGGGATTTGGCCAGCGCCGCTTTTTCCGGCGAACTCACGGTACCGATCAGCTTCACGCCCAAGGCCTTGGCCCATTGGCAAGCCAGGGAGCCGACGCCACCGGCAGCGGCGTGGAACAGAATGGTTTCGCCGCCCTTCAACTCATAGGTCTGGCGCAACAGGTACTGCACCGTCAGGCCCTTGAGCATCGCGCCGGCGGCCTGTTCGAAGCTGATGTCGTCCGGCAGGTGCACCAGGTTGGCAGCCGGCAACACATGCAATTCGCTGTAGGCGCCCAGCGGGCCGCTGCCGTAGGCCACGCGATCGCCGACCTTGAATTGAGTGACTTCGCTGCCCACCGCATCAACCACGCCGGCACCTTCTGCGCCCAGGCCCGACGGCAAGGCCGGTGGTGCATACAGGCCGCTGCGGAAATAGGTGTCGATGAAGTTCAGGCCAATGGCCTTGTTCTGCACGCGAACCTGCTGCGGGCCGGGTTCTGCCGGGGTGTAGTCCACATACTCAAGCACTTCGGGGCCGCCATGGGCACGGAACTGGATACGTTTGGCCATCTGCACTCTCCTTAAGTCATTTCGCGTAGCCCCCTATCGGACTCCTAAGCTTGATCTTCGTCAACTGTGGCAGCAGTGGGTGCAGTGGTATCCTGTGCGCCCATTTGCCGCCGATGCCCAATGGCCTCGTGTAGCGTTGCCCGATTCAAGGTGATGTCATGACTACCCGCACCGAGGCTGTCAAAGCCTACCTGCTTGACCTGCAAGACCGCATTTGCAGCGCCCTGGAAACCTTCGAGACGGACACTCGCTTCATCGAAGACGCCTGGACCCGGCCTGCCGGCGGCGGCGGTCGCACCCGTGTGATCGAAAACGGTTCGGTAATCGAGAAAGGCGGCGTTAACTTTTCCCACGTGTTTGGCAGCGGCCTCCCACCGTCCGCCAGTGCCCATCGCCCGGAATTGGCCGGTCGCGGTTTTGAAGCCCTCGGCGTGTCGCTGGTGATCCACCCGCACAACCCGCATGTGCCGACTTCCCACGCCAATGTGCGTTTTTTCATCGCTGAAAAAGAAGGCGAAGAGCCGGTGTGGTGGTTTGGCGGCGGCTTCGACCTGACGCCCTACTACGGCAACGAAGAAGACTGCATCCACTGGCACCGCGTCGCCGAACAGGCCTGCGCGCCGTTTGGCCCGGACGTGTACTCGCGCTACAAGGCCTGGTGCGACACCTACTTCCACATCAAGCACCGCAACGAACCGCGGGGCATCGGCGGTTTGTTCTTCGATGATTTGAACGAGTGGGACTTCGACACCAGCTTCGCCTTCATGCGCGCCATCGGCGACGCCTACATCGACGCCTACCTGCCAATCGTCCAGCGCCGCAAGGCCATGGCCTATACCGAGCAGCAGCGCGAATTCCAGGAATTCCGCCGTGGCCGCTACGTCGAGTTCAACCTGGTCTACGACCGCGGCACTTTGTTTGGCCTGCAATCGGGCGGGCGTACCGAGTCGATCCTGATGTCGCTGCCACCCCAAGTGCGCTGGAGCTATGACTGGAAAGCCGCCCCCGACAGCGAAGAAGCGCGCCTAACCGACTACTTCCTGCAAGACCGCGACTGGCTGGGTGTGCTGCCCAAGGCGGCGGTCTGATGGATCGTTATGTCGTCTTCGGCAACCCCATCGGCCACAGCAAGTCGCCGCTGATTCACCGTCTGTTCGCCGAACAGACCGGCGAGCAACTGGACTACAGCACCTTGCTCGCGCCGTTGGAGGATTTCACCGGCTGTGCAAAAGCATTTTTCGCACAAGGCCGTGGCGCCAACGTCACCGTACCGTTCAAGGAAGAGGCCTATCGCCTGGCCAATACCCTGACCGAACGCGCCCAACGGGCCGGCGCGGTGAATACCCTGAGCAAGCTCGGCGATGGCAGCCTGTTGGGAGACAACACCGACGGCGCCGGCCTGGTGCGGGATTTGACGGTGAATGCCGGGTTCAGCCTGCAAGGCAAACGCATCCTGCTGCTGGGCGCCGGTGGTGCGGTGCGCGGCGCGTTGGAGCCATTGCTGGCTGAGCAGCCGGCTTCGCTGATCATTGCCAATCGCACCGTGGAAAAAGCGGAATTGCTCGCCGAGCTGTTCGACGATCTCGGCCCGGTGTCCGCCAGCGGTTTCGACTGGCTGCGTGAACCGGTGGACCTGATCATCAATGCCACGTCCGCCAGCCTGTCAGGCGATGTACCGCCGATTGCCGGCAGCCTGATCGAACCCGGAAAGACTTTTTGCTACGACATGATGTACGGCAAAGAGCCTACGGCTTTCTGCCGCTGGGCCAGTGAGCAGGGCGCGGCGGTGGCAATGGATGGCCTGGGGATGCTGGTGGAACAGGCCGCGGAAGCGTTCTTCCTGTGGCGCGGCGTTCGACCGGACTCCGCGCCGGTGCTGGCTGAATTGCGTAGCCAACTGGCCTGACGCAATCCAAATGTGGGAGNNGCTCCCACAGTTTTAACCGCATTCAGTCTTCGAAATGGATGGGGCATTGGTCGGCCCCTTCCAGTTTCTTCAGCTCTTCCACCACCTGCGGCCGGGCCTTGCGCAACGCCAGGCTGCGCCCCACTCCATTCAATCGGCGCGCTTCCTGGTGCAGCATCTCCACCCCGGAATAGTCGATGAAGTTGATCTGCTGCGCCTCGATCACCACCCGCTGGCCGTGCAGGCTTTGCAGCCGCACCTGCAGGTAATGGCTGGCGCCGAAAAAGATCGACCCGCCGACCCGCAGCACATCGTCCTCTCCGTCACGCCATTGCTGGACCCGCGGCTGTGAGGTGCGCTTGAGGTAGAAAAACAGCGACGCCAGCACACCGGCGTAAATGGCCGTTTGCAACTCCAGCAACAGCGTGGCGATGCAGGTCAGGCTCATCACCACGAACTCTGCGCGGCTGACCCGGAACAGCGCCCGAATACCACGATGGTCGACCAACCCCCAGCAAATCAGCAGGATGCTGGCGGCCATGCTCGGGATCGGGATATGCGCGATCAATGCCGCACCGAACAGCGCGAACAACGCCACCCACAATGCGGAAAACACCCCCGCCAGCGGCGAACAGGCGCCTGCCTCATAACTCAGGCCCGACCGTGTGAAGGAACCCGCCGACAAGTACCCGGAGAAAAATCCACCGACGATGTTGGATAAACCCTGGGCGCGCACTTCCTGATTTGCATCGAGCAATTGTTGGGAGCGGGCCGACAGTGAGCGCGCAATCGACAGGCTGGTCACCAGCCCCAGCATGCCCACCGCCACGGCACTCGGCAGCAGGCGCAGGACCATGTCCAGGTCCATCGGCAGCGGGCTG
>NZ_JACARK010000927.1:0-1282 GCF_013386655.1 Pseudomonas sp. K5002
GTGCCCGCTCAAGGAATACCCGTCGATAAAGGCGTTCGAGGCGGAACTGGCGATCAACCTGCGCTCCCCGGAGTATCAGCGGCTGTTTGCCAGCCTGGTGCCGCAAGACGAAGCCCCGGCTTTCCTGCAACGACTGAAGACCAAGCTCTTTACCTTCGAGTGGAATTCCAGAGGCTACATGGAGCAGGTCTACGACCCGAACGTCAACCTGGCGCGCCGCGAAAGCCTGATCAGTGGCGAGCTGTTCGGAGCGCTCTATGATAACCACCTGCAACGCCTGAAAGATAACGCCAGAACGCTCGCCGTACCCACCGCCGAGGCGGATCGCAAGGCTGCCCAGGAACGCCACGAACATTGGCTGAGTATTGGCTTGAATGTGCTGAACGTGGCGGCCTTTGTCGTGCCCGGCCTGGGGGAGGTGATGCTGGCGGTCACGGCTGTGCAACTGGGCCTGGAGGTCTACCATGGCATCGAGGCGTGGAAGGAAGGCGACATGGATGCCGCCTGGGGACATCTGGAGTCGGTGGCGCTGAACGTGGCCTTCATGGCCGCCCTCGGCGGTTCGACGGCCCTGGCCGGTCGCGCGCCGAAAATCCAGGTATCCCGCTGGGTGGATGGCCTGGTACCGGTCAAACTGCCCAGTGGTGAGGCTCGGCTGTGGAAACCGGACTTGGCGCCGTACCGCAGCGAGGTGGTGCTGGCCCCGGCTCTCAAGCCCAATGCCCGGGGCCAGTACGAGACAGGCGGCAAGATTTATGTGCGTATCGGCGAAAACCTGCATGAAAAGGTCTTCGACAGCCGAATCCGCAAGTGGCGGATCAAACACCCGGATAATCCCGAGGCTTACCAACCGATCCTTGAACACAACAACGCCGGTGCCTGGCGGCATGTGCATGAGCAGCCCTTCAAATGGGACCGCCTGACCCTGTTGCGACGACTGGGGCCTGCCACTGAAGAATTCTCTGATACGACACTGGGCATTATTGGGGATATCAGTGGGGTCCAGGATGACGTGTTGCGCAAGGCGTATATCGAAGGCAGGCCGCTGCCCGCCGTGCTGGCCGATACCCTGGAGCAGTTCCGCAGCCAGCCAGTGGCGGATACGGCGCCGCTGGCTGGCGAAGAGGCGGTGCTGCAACGGCGCTTCCCTGGATTGTCGAGGCGAGCCATCCAGGAAATTCTTGATACCGCCAGCGAACAGGAGCGCTTGCAACTGCGCAGTCAGCGTGGAGCCTCGGCGCGCCTGGACAATGCCGCTCGCCGCGCAGTCCAACAAGGCCGC
>NZ_JACARK010000928.1:0-2947 GCF_013386655.1 Pseudomonas sp. K5002
CTGTAAGAGCGGAACCAATCGAAGCCATCACCCAAATAACGGATATGCCCCCCATCCAACAAATACGAAAGTTCCCCCACGCCAGCCGCTTTGTCCCCGCTTCCCATGTCACCCCCCACCCCCCGAATCCTCTAATTTCCCAACCCTGCGGGAAGCCTCCCGGCCCACGACTGCGCCCGCGCTTTAAACCGGGCCTCCCAGGCACTTACGCGACAGCTGAAAACGGACTTTCTCCTCAACCGTATCCGACTCAAAAAAGCAGGTTACCCCATGCAGTTCAGCAAATTACTGGCAGCTCTTTCCACCCACCCGATCCGCCTGCAAATGGACGAAGGCGACCTGATCATCCTGGGTGACGACGACGCGCTGGATGACGCCCTATGGGACCAACTGATCGCCCACAAACCCCAACTGCTCGACCTCGTCGCCCAACACGGCGGCGACTGGCTCAGCCCGGCCTATCGCATCACCCCGGACATGCTGCCCCTGGTCAACCTCGACCAACCCGCCATCGACCGCATCGTCACCGCGATCCCGGGCGGGGCGGCGAATGTGCAGGATATCTACCCCTTGGCGCCGCTCCAGGAAGGCATGCTCTACCACCATCTGTCAGCGCACCAGGGCGACCCCTACGTGCTGCACGCGCAGTTCGTGTTCGACAGCCGTGCCCGTCTTGAAACCTTCGCCCAGGCCTTGCAATGGGTCATCGACCGCCACGATATCCTGCGCACCTCGATGGCCTGGGAACGCCTCGACGAACCCCTGCAAGTGGTCTGGCGCAAAGCCTACCTGGTCTGCGAAGAAGCCCGCCTCGACGGCGATGTACTGACCCAACTGCAAGCCCTCTACGACGCCCGCAACTACCGCATGGACCTCGGCCAGGCACCGCTGCTGCGCCTGGTGTTCGCCGAAGACCCGCGCAACCAGCGTGTGGTCGCCATGCTGCTGTTCCACCACACCATCCTCGACCACACCGCCCTCGACGTGGTGCGCCGGGAGATCCAGCTGCACCTCGCCGGCCAGACCGAACACGCCAGTGCACCGGTGCCGTTTCGCAACTACATCGCCCAGGTCCGCCATGGCGTCAGCGAACAGGCTCACGAAGCGTTCTTCCGCGAGATGCTGGCCGATATCGACGAGCCAACCCTGCCGTTCGGCCTGCAGGATGTTCAGGGTGACGGGCATGGCATCGACGAAACCCGCATTGCCGTCGACGGCGATCTAAGTCGCCGTCTAAGGGCCCAGGCAAGACCGTTGGGTGTCAGCCCGGCCAGCGTGATGCACCTGGCGCTGGCCCAGGTGCTGGGCAAGGTTTCCGCTCGCGAAGCCGTGGTATTTGGCAGCGTGATGCTCGGCCGCATGGGCGCAGGCGAGGGCTCCGACCAGGCCCTGGGCATGTTCATCAACACCCTGCCGCTACGGGTAGATGTAGGCGAACAAAGCGTGCGCGAGGGCGTACAAACCACCCATAAACGCCTGACCGAATTGCTCGATCACGAACACGCCTCCCTGGCCCTGGCCCAGCGTTGCAGCGGTGTGGCCGCACCCACGCCGTTGTTCAGTGCCATCCTCAATTACCGTCACAGCGATGCCTCGGACACCCAGGCGGTGATCGACATCGCCGAAGGCATCCAGGTGTTGGGCGCCGAAGAACGCACCAACTACCCGCTGACGGTCAACGTCGATGACCTGGGCGAAGGCTTTGCCTTTACCGTGATGGTGGACGCCTCCATCGGCGCGACGCGCATTGCCGGTTACCTGCACACCGCCCTGGAAAACCTGGTGCTGGCCCTGGAACAAACGCCAGATGCACCGTTGCACAACCTGGGCATCCTGCCTGCCGCCGAACGCCAGCATCTGCTGCATGGCCTTAACGCCAGCACCCAGCACTACGCCGATTCAGCCCTGATCCACCAGCAAGTCGAAGCTCATGCCGCCAGCCATCCCGAAGCCATCGCGCTGCGCTTTGAACACGAACACCTGAGCTACCGCGAGCTGAACGAGCGCGCCAACCAGGTTGCGCATTGCCTGCTCAAGCATGGCATCCGCCCCGACGACCGGGTGGCGATCTGTGTCGAACGCGGGCTGGAAATGATCATTGGCCTGCTGGGGATTCTCAAGGCTGGGGCGGGTTATGTGCCGATCGATCCGGCCTACCCGCTGGACCGTATCGCCTACACCCTGAAAGACAGCGCGCCGCTGGCGGTGCTGGTGCAGGACGACACCCGCCACTTGGTGGGCGACGTCACGTCGATCGACCTCAACAGCCTGCAGCACGAGCCCATCGTCAACCCCAACGTTGCAATCAGCGCGTCCAGCCTGGCCTATGTGATCTACACCTCCGGCTCCACCGGCCTGCCCAAGGGCGTGATGATCGAACACCGCAACGTCGCGCGACTGTTCAGCGCCACCGAGCATTGGTTCAAGTTCAACGCCAATGACACCTGGGCGCTGTTCCACTCGTTTGCCTTCGACTTCTCCGTGTGGGAGATCTGGGGCGCGCTGATGCATGGCGGGCAGTTGCTGGTGGTGCCGCAGTTGGTCAGCCGCTCGCCGGACGAGTGTTACGCACTGCTGTGCGAAGCCGGCGTCAGTATTCTCAACCAGACCCCGAGCGCGTTCCGCCAGTTGATCGCGGCGCAGGGCCGCAGCCAGCAACTGCACTCGCTGCGCCAGGTGATCTTCGGCGGTGAAGCCCTGGAACCGGGGATTCTCAAGCCGTGGTACGCCCGGGTGACCAACGCCGGTACGCGGTTGGTCAACATGTATGGCATCACCGAAACCACCGTGCATGTGACCTACCGTGCCCTGGAGGCGGCGGATGCACAGCGGGTGGGCGTGAGCCCGATTGGCGTGCGCATTCCCGACTTGCAACTGTATGTGCTGGACGCCCGCCGCGAACCGGTGCCGAGCGGCGTAGTCGGGGAGTTGTACGTCGGCGGTGCCG
>NZ_JACARK010000928.1:2998-3283 GCF_013386655.1 Pseudomonas sp. K5002
GCCTGTATCGCACCGGTGACTTGGTGCGCCAGCGTGCCGATGGCTTGGTGGAATACCTCGGTCGTATCGACCATCAAGTGAAGATTCGCGGGTTCCGCATCGAGCTGGGGGAAATTGAAACCCGCCTGCTGGAACACCAGGCGGTGCGTGAAGCAGTGGTGTTGGCGCTGAATTCCCCGAGCGGCAAACAGTTGGTGGCCTATCTGGTCAGCGACCAAGAGCAGGGCGCGCTGCGTGAATCCCTCAAGGCGCATTTGAAAGCGCAGCTGCCGGACTACATGGTGC
>NZ_JACARK010000929.1:0-2031 GCF_013386655.1 Pseudomonas sp. K5002
CTCCACAGGCCTGCGCCGTAGGCGAACAACGGCACCGAATAACGCATCTGAAAGCGGATGGCGGCGGCCGTCTTGCCATCGGCTGCGGGGGTTTCAGGGGTGGCGGCGGGGATTTCGTCGATGATGATCCGATAGGCCAACTCCTGGCCCGGCGGCACTTCCCGGGTCCGGGTCAGGCGCACCAATTGCTTCTGCCCCGGTTCGATCTTCGCCACCGGCGGGCTGCCGATCACGTCGCGCTGGTTCTGGTACTGCTCGTCAAACCCGCCCTGGCTCCAGGCAAATACCCGGATCTGCAGGTTCGCAGTCTCTGTACCGCGATTCTCCAACCACAAGGCGCTGGCCTGTTGATCGGCCTCCAGCACCGGGTCAATGGGCCAGATCAGCACCGAACTGGCAGCCTGGACCTGCCCGGCGCCCAACGCCACCAGACCGATAAAACCCGCAACCCAATACCGCCGGGAAGCTGCAAACATAGATTCCACTCCTCATGCCAATCGCCTTACCAGGACAGCTGCACCTGCAGCACGTCGCTGTACGTCCCCCCAGGCTGATTACCCGGTAACACCACCCGGCCGTAAATCGGCAGGGTTATATTGTTCGCGTTGCTGTAGGCCACGCTGACGCTTTGACTGATCCCCAGGCTCTGGCTCAGGGCCGCGTCCTGAAACAGCTGGTACGCCACTTGGGCACTGCCGCTATTGAGTTGCATGTGCCGGCCACTGGCGTTGTACAAGCCGCCGTTGACGCTCATGTTCAAGGTGACTCCCGGGGTGCATTGCAGCGTTACCCCGCTGCTCAGCGCCACCGACACCGTGCTGGTGGACAACGACGAATAGCTGCCGAACGCCAGGCTGCCGTAGTTCGTGCCGCCGCCCACCACCAGGCAGCCTGCGGCAATCGTCGCGCTGACCTGGATCGTCTGGCTGGTCACCGCCAGCAACGACAACGGCATTCCCCAACCCGTGATGACCGCCAGCGTCGCCCAGCAGGCCCGCTTCATGGCACTAGAACGTCAGTTGCACCGACACCGTGTCGGTGTAGGTACCCGCCGGCAAACCTGCCTTGCCCACGGCCTGGCCGTAGATGTTCACGGTTTGCGCAACGCCCGTGCTCGCACCTACGTTGATAGTTCCGTTGATCGCCAGAAGTGTCGAATGCCCGGTGTCGGTGTAGAAGTCATACGGCACATAATTGGCCACGCCGTCATACAGCGCCCGGGTGCCGCCCGTGGACTGGCCGTCATGGGAGCCCGCGCCCACGGTGATCACCGGCGAGGTGCCCGAGGAACACTGGATCGACAACGCGCCTCCACCGCCGCCCAGCACCTGGCCGGACTGCGTGGTGAACTGGCTGTTGGTGGTACCGAAATTGATCGTACCGAAGTTCAAACCGGTGGTGCCGCCCACGCCGTTGACCAGGCAACTGTTGGTCAGGATCAGCGTGGAGCTGATCTGCCCGGTGACCGTCGTGGCCGCCTGGGCACCCGATACCCAGGCCAGTGCGACCAATGGGAGAACTGCTTTAGATACAAGTGCATGCATGATGTCCATCCTCATGAATTACCAATCCAGAGTCACCGTCAGGGTGTCTGTGTAGATGCCGGCCGGTAGGGCCCTGGTATTCGCCACCACCGAGCCGAATACCGGGATCGGTACCTGTGCGCCCTTGGTCACGACGAAATTGCGTTGCTGGCCGATGCTGTAGGTGCTTCGGCCCGCAGGATCGGCCGACAGCCGATACGGTATGGTTTGCCGGCCATTGCTCAAGCGCCGGGTGATGCCGTCGCCATGGGCGCCGCCGTCGATGGTCACGGTGAAACTGCTCACCACCGACGGGTTGCAGGACACAGCGAGCGCGGCCTTGTCGCCATCACTGATGCCGGCACCCAGGCCCTTGTCCCAAGTGGGTCCGTGGCTGCCGAAATCCAGCAAGGCCGAGCCGCCATCCGGGCTCACCGGCGCGCTGTCGGTGCCTTTGCTCACCTGGCAACTGGCGGTAATCACCAGCCGTGCGTGAATCTGCCCGGCG
>NZ_JACARK010000930.1:0-3216 GCF_013386655.1 Pseudomonas sp. K5002
CCGCGCCACGGCCGAGGGCGTGAGCGGGTGACGGCGCGCGGCTGCGGAAAAGCTGCCGGCTTCCAGTACGTCGAGAAACAGGCTCAGTTGATCGGTCAATGTATTGGGGTTCATCAGCGTCTGCTTGTGCGAGATTGGCACAGCCATTGTGCGTTGCTGTGCGTTTCCGCACCAGAGCGGACTGCGTAGCATGCAAGGCCTGGGAACAGCAGGAGCGAGCGGGTGGCAGATTTAGCGTTGTATTTAATGCTGGGCGTAGCGTTGGGCACGGTCGGTGGCTTGTTCGGCATCGGCGGCGGGCTGATTGCCATTCCCGTGCTGGGGGTATTTTTCGGCCTCGACCAGCAGATCGCCCAAGGCACGGCCCTGGTGATGGTGGTGCCGAATGTGATGCTGGCGTTGTGGCGTTATCACCAGCGCAACCGGATTGAATTGCGTCATGCACTGCCGTTGGGCGTGATGGGTTTTTCCTTCGCCTGGCTGGGCTCGATCTGGGCGGTGGGGATCGATGCTGACGTGATGCGGGTGGGTTTTATCGCGTTTCTGCTGGTATTGGCGTCCTACAACCTGCTGCGAATGTTTACCCACAATGCACCGCCGTCAGCGCAGATGCGTTATTCCTGGCCGTGGCTTGGGGTGTTGGGCGCGGCGTCGGGCTCCATGGGTGGCTTGTTCGGGGTGGGCGGTGCAGTGGTTGCCACGCCGGTGCTGACCAGCATCTTCGGCACCAGCCAGGTGGTGGCCCAAGGGCTGTCGCTGGCCCTGGCGCTGCCGAGCACCAGCGTGACCCTGGTGACCTACGCCTGGCACCACGAAGTGGACTGGCTGATCGGCGTGCCTTTGGCCGTCGGCGGTTTGCTCAGTATCAGTTGGGGCGTGAAAGTCGCCCACGCCATGCCGGAGCGCATGTTACGCGGGCTGTTCTGCGGGTTCCTGGCGGTGTGTGCGGTGATGCTGACGTTTAAAGTTTGAAGCCTTCGAGGATGTATTCGGCGAGGCATTCGGTAATCGGCGAGGTGGTGCGCGGGTTGCGCAACAGCCGCAGGTTGACCGACGGCAGCGGCGGAAAACCGTCCGCTGTGCCCAATATGCGCAGGTCTTCGGTCACCAGGCTTTCCATATTGATCGTGACGGCCAGGCCGGCACCCACCACTGCGAGGATCGCGGCCCCGTTGGAGCTGTGATACGCCAGTCGGTACTCCTGCCCCTGGGCGTCCAGCGCGGCGCGTGCCCACTGCGTGCAAAAACTGTCGAGGCCGGAAATGGCCAGGGGCAGGGCGCTGTGCTCATCCATGCAGAAGCAGGGCGCCGCCACCCACACCATGCGTTCATGGCGCAGCAGTTCGCCGATTTCATTTCCCGGTTCGCGGCTGATAACGGTCAGGTCGAGGTCCCGGCGCTGCATCAGCACCGGCGACGACTCACAGTGCATTTCAATCTGGATCAGCGGGTAAGCCTTGGAGAAGCGCTTGAGAATCCCCGGCAAGTAGCGCATCACGTAATCGTCCGGGGTGCCGATGCGCACCAACCCGACCATGTGCGGCTCGCGCAACGTGTTGAACACCTCGCTGTGCAGCTTCAGGATCCGGCGCGCGTAGCCCAGCAGCACCTGGCCTTCGGGCGTTAACCGCACCTGTCGGCCATCGCGCTCGAACAACTTGCGCTGCAACACATCTTCTTCCAGGCGTTTCATCTGCATGCTCACCGCCGACTGGGTGCGGTTGACCTGCTCGCCGGCGCGGGTAAAGCCCCCTTGATCAGCGATGGCGACGAAGGTGCGCAGCACCTCGGTGTCGATACTCGGGTAGCTGGACAATTGATCAATCTCCGAGATGTATTGCATAAGAAACATTCGTTGGATTGATCATAGCGCCAGGCACAGACTTCAGTCATCCCCACTGGAGGGCGAGATGATGAAAGGTCAAAGAGGCTTTGTACTGATGGCGAAGCGGCCGTTTTCCGGGCTGCTTCAACTGGGTTCCCGGTGGATGGCCGTGCACCGTGAGCGTCAGCTGTTGATGAGCATGAGCGATGAGGCGCTCAAGGACATCGGGCTCAACCGTGGCGATGTCGAGCAGGAAAGCCGCCGGCATTTTTGGGAAGACCCGCTGCGAAAATGACTCGGGATGCCGTAGGGTGGTTCGCGAGCACACAAGGAGATGCCCATGCCCGCAGAACTGTCCTTTTCCCTCAAGCAGGCGCGACGCCTGGCGCTGGCCGCCCAGGGTTTTTCCGGGCGCCAGCCGCCGGCGTTGATCAAGGCGGCGCAGGTCAATCGCCTGGTTGAGCGTTTGGGCGTGTTGCAGATTGATTCGGTAAATGCGGTGGTGCGTTCGCACTACCTGCCGCTGTTTTCCCGTCTGGGGCATTACTCTCCGTTGATTCTAGAACAAGCCGCCTGGAGTTCGGGGCGGCGCCGCTCGCTGTTCGAGTATTGGGGCCATGAGGCGTCGTTGTTGCCAATGGCGCTGTACCCATTGATGGGCTGGCGCATGGAACGGGCGGCCCGGGGGCAGGGGATCTATCAGCAAATGGCGCGTTTTGGTCGCGAGCAGCAGGCCACCATCGCCCGGGTGCTGGGCATCGTCGAACAACAAGGCGCCCTGGGTGCGGGCAGTTTGTCGACCCGCGAGGAGCGCGCCGGCCCGTGGTGGGACTGGAGCGATGAAAAGCATGCGCTGGAATGGTTGTTCGCCGCCGGCCAGGTGACCGTCGCCGGGCGGCGGGGTTTTGAGCGTTTGTATGACCTGCCGGAGCGTGTGATCCCGGCCGACATTCTCCAGCAAGCCCCCTTGGACGAGGCAGAGGCGCAACGCGGTTTGCTGCTGCACAGCGCCACGGCGCTGGGGGTGGGCACTGAAAAAGACCTGCGCGACTACTTCCGTCTGGACCCGGCCGACAGCCGTGGGCGCCTGGCGGAGCTGGTCGAGGATGGGCAATTGATCACCTGCGAGGTCCAGGGCTGGAAACAGCCGGCTTATTGCCTGCCCGAGCCGAAAGTCCCGCGCAAGGTGCCTGCCAGCGCACTGTTATCGCCTTTTGATTCGCTGATCTGGGAGCGCAGCCGTACCGAGCGGTTGTTCGATTTCCGCTATCGGCTGGAGATCTACACGCCCCAGGACAAGCGGGTATATGGCTACTACGTGCTGCCGTTCCTGCACAACGAGCGGATTGCCGCGCGCGTGGATCTGCGGGCGGAGCGGGCGGCCGGACGCC
>NZ_JACARK010000931.1:0-1176 GCF_013386655.1 Pseudomonas sp. K5002
CTGCACCACGTGCGCATGCCGCGTCGCCGGCGGAGCATCGGCAAAGGCACGACTGCCCGAGCGGGTCGGATACCCGGCGATGTCGATGGAATCCTTGATGGCCACGCGTCGGCCGCTGCCACCGAGTAAAAATTCGCTGACGAAGGTACTCATGGGTTCACCCCCAACATGCTATTGAACAGGCGCTGCGTACGGAAATGCGCGATCAGCCAGGTGCCGTCGACACGGCGAAAATCGATGGCCAGCCGCGTGCCGAACAACTCGCTGCGCTGGTCGGCGTAGGTGGAAATCTGTTGCATGATCCACTGCCCTGCAGCCGCGCTGCCGTCTACCTGGATCGACTCACTGGTGAGGTAATGCAGGTTCAGCGCAAAGTGTTCCGACGGTGGCAGGTAGCTGCCGACAAACGCCGCCACCGCGTCGCGCCCCTGATGCTGGCCGAAGGTCTGCGCGGTACTTGTGCCAATGCCTTCCCACACCGCATCCACGGTGAACAGCTCGGCCAACTCGCGAACGTTGGTCGCCGCCCGGGGCACGTCGCACAGGTCCATGTAGCGCGCCATCAAGCGCCTTACCTGGCTCTCCCCTTCAAGGGTTTCAACACGCTGCAACAGGTCCATGGCTCACACCCTGGCCGCTTCGGGAATGGTCAGCGGGCGGCCGATCCGTGCTTCGACCTTGGCGTAGCGCCACAGGCTGTATTCACCCACCGGCGTGGTACGGAACAGGTTGCAGGCGTCGATCACCGACTGGTGGCAGTCGACGTCGGCCATGATGTAGACGGTCCACGGCGAGGTGGTCGACGGGCCGACCATCAAGCGGTCGTCATCCATCGCCCCCAGCACGTTGATGCCCGGCATGGCGCCGAGGTCGCCCATCATCTGGCTGAAGCCTTTCCACACGCTCAGGCCTTCGCCGGTAGGCAGGTCGAAAAAGTTCTGGGTGATGCCGATGCAGAAGACGACGCGCAGCGGTTCTTGAGTGGCTTGGGACATGGGTTGATCCTTGAAAGTCAGATGTAGCCAGGAAATGGAGGAACGCCGAGGAACACCGAGCCCGCGCCGTCGTACAGGCCTTCGCTGAGGAAGGCGTGCTGGGTCACCACCATGGCGTCGCGCAGGTAGCGTTGCAGCGGGTGGCGCAGGTAGATCGCGGTGGTGCCCGCCAGGCTGTAGG
>NZ_JACARK010000932.1:0-2328 GCF_013386655.1 Pseudomonas sp. K5002
TGGGCCGTGGCCTGGGCCCGGTCACGGGCGGTACTGGCTTGCAGCAACGCCTGGTTGGTCTGCTCACTGGCAGCGCCGCGCTCTCGGGAAATCAGCGCCTGGGCGCCGATCTGCGCAGCTTGCACCGCATGGTAGGCATTCGCCGCACCGGAGGGCGGGTGAATGGCTTCCACCACGGTGGCGAGAATTTCCACGCCACTGTCGAGTTTCTTCAGGTCCGCTTGCACCGCCTGGCCAATTTCATCGGCGAGGCTGTTGCGTTCCTCACCCAGCAATTCATCAAGGGTTCGCGAGGCAAACTCGTGGACGAGGATGCGGCTGGCGGTGCTGCGGATCAGCGTGGGCACATCGGCGCTGTTATAGGTGGCGGCGAGTGCGGCCTGGTCGGTCAAGCCGATGCGGTACACAAAGCGCACGTCCATATTGACGATCTGGAAGCTCTGCTTGTCGCCGCTGCTGCTGGCGATCACCTGGGATTTGTCATTCACATGGCTGGCGTCCCACAGGCGATTGGCGATCAGCGGCGCCGGGCCCTCGGCCGGAGCGACGTCGGTGTTTGCCGCTTCGCCAACGCTGGTGGCCAGCTCATGGACCACGCCGTTCTCCACGTTCAGTACGCGACCCAGCGGCCACGGCAAACCGGCATGCAGGCCAGGCCCGAAGACCTCCACCGGCTTGCCAAAGCGTTCATAGATCCCACGGCTTTGCAGGGCGACTTCATGCACGCCGGTCAGCAACCAGCCTACGGCCAGCACCACCACCAGCACTGGCAGGAATGCCCGGCGCATGTAGGTGAAGGCCCAGATCTGCCGCAGGTCGATGCCAAAACGGTTGTGCAGTTCGTGCTGCAAGGCGAGCAACGGTTGCGGCGGCCAGCGCAGCATCCCGGCGATAAAACTTTGCGCCATCAGGCGCGGTTCAAGCCGCTCCTGGCGCGGGCTGAACAGCGACAGCAGGCCTCTTAGCAGAAACTCCAGCGCCACCAGGGCCGGCAACAGGCCGACCAACACGGCCAGGCGCAAGGGCCACACGGACTCTTCACCGGCAAACAGCAGACAAATCGCACTGATCACCAGGCAGATAATCGCCACCCGGCTCAGTTGCGCCAGTTGCACCGCTTCCGGCCATTGGGCGGTGCTTTCCTGGGCCATGCGCCGTTCAAACACCAGCAAGCCGAACGCCAGTGCCAAGGCAATGGCGGCGCCCACACTGGCAGCCTGGCCCAGCGCCGCGGCGGGCAAGGTCAAGCTCCAGAATTCCAGAACGCTGAAGAATGCCAGCAACGACCAGCCGCACAGCCAGAACACCGGTGCGCCAATCTGCACCAGCAAGCCGTTACCGACGCGACCGAACTGCCGGTTTAGCCAGCCAGGTTCTTCTTGTGGCAGCGGCGGTTCGATCAGCCGTGCAGCCGGCTCCTCCAGCGCCATGGCCCGCCAATCCGCGACCCACCACGCCGATTGCAAGCCAGCCACCAGCACCAGCAACGCCGAGGCGCAGTTGATCAGCACCACCGGCCAGATCGACAGCGGGGCGAACAGCGCCACAAACAGCGCCAGCATCCAGCCGCCGACCGCCAGCACCGTCAGGCCAATGCCGGCCTGCCTTAACCGACGGGCATGAAACAACCCCTGCTGAAAACGCGGCAGCCCTTCGATGGCCACGTCATCAGCGTCTAGATCCACTCGCATCCCCAAACGCCCACCCAGAAACAATTAGTTACTCTATAACCCGAAGCGTGAAATTTTTGTTTGGTTTCACACAGATAGTGACGAAAGCCCCAGAAACACGAGCCATCACTGGTTTCAGCGGTGATAAATCGGCACACTCCCCAGAGTTTTTCGCGGGCTTACGGACAAGGAAGCGTCACTCCCCATGATTTCGATCTATCAGCTTAAACCGCGTTTTCAGAACCTGCTGCGCCCGCTGGTGCAGCGCCTCTACGACAACGGCACCACCGCCAACCAGATCACCGTGCTGGCCGGGGTGGTTTCCCTGCTGGTGGGATTGCTGATTGCCGGCTTCGCACAACATGTGTGGCTGTTTGCGCTGATCCCGCTGTGGATGATCCTGCGCATGGCCCTCAATGCCATCGACGGCATGCTCGCCCGGGAGTTCGGCCAGCAATCGCGACTCGGCGCCTACCTCAATGAACTGTGCGACGTGATCGCCGACAGCGCACTGATCCTGCCGTTTGCGCTGATCCCCGAGGTCAGTCTGGCGCCGGTGTTGCTGGTGACGCTGCTGGCGGTGTTCAGCGAATACGCCGGCGTGCTCGGGCCGATGGTCGGGGCTTCCCGGCGCTACGACGGCCCGATGGGCAAGAGC
>NZ_JACARK010000933.1:0-6465 GCF_013386655.1 Pseudomonas sp. K5002
GGTGGCGGCGGCCAGCGGTCCGCCGGTGATCAGGCCAAAGGAGAACGTGCCGTTGCTGAACATGGCGTTCCAGTTAACCCCGTAATGCAGCAGTTCCGAGCGGGACACTTCAGCGAAGCGCACACGCAAGTTGACCTGGGCTGCACCGGTGTACTCAGTGGTGTTGACCGCGCTCTGGAAGCCCTGGCCCTGTGGGTTGAGCAAGGCATTCAAATCCGTCGCTTCTCCAACCGAACGCACCGTGCCCTTGGCGATCAATCGGTTACCGGCACCGCTGATCTGCGCGCCATTGCCGGGATGCAATTCCTGCATCGGCGCGGTCACTGCCTGGGTCGCGCTACTGACCGCCAGGCTCAGGCTGGCAAGCTGTTTGCCGTCGCTGCCAAGGGCAATCAGGCTGGTATTGCCCGGCGCCTTGCCGAAGATATAGATCACCCCGGGCGACACCACTTGCAGGTCGGCAATCCCCGGCTCGGCCACCAGTACCGACTCCACCGGGGCCACAAAATGCAGGATCCGGCCTTCACCGGAGGCCAGGTTGATAGACCCCTGGGCACCGTTGGCGATGTCCTGGGCACTGCAGAAAAACGAGGTCAACGTCAGCAACAGCAGACAAAAACGGATCATGAGGCAGACGCCAGGGAAGTGACGGAAGCCGCGGCAGGTGCACGGCGGTTGGAGATATCGGTAAGGCTGATGGTCACCAGCGCTTGCAGGTTGTATTCGGTGGCCAGTTCGCGAAACGACAACACCGCCAGCTCCAGCTCACCGCGCAGTACCAGGCGCCGCAGGCTGCGGCGCAGTTCCGGGTGCACCAGCAATACCGCACTGTTGGCTTCAGTGGTTTTGTCGCAGGCCTGGCGCAGTTGGGCGAGCAACGCGCGGTTGACTTCCTCGGGGATCACTTCACGGCTGGGCTCCTGGCGACGCAGAGACGCACGCAACTGGTCTTCCAATCCCGGCGCCAGCACCAGGGCGCCAATCACCCGATTGCGGTCGGCGTACTGATGGCTGATCTGCCGCGCCAACCCTGCACGCAGGTGTTCGGCCAGGCGGCCGGCATCGGTTTCCCGGGCGCCCCACTCCACCATGGCTTCGAGCAAGGCCCGCTGATTGCGGATCGACACGCCCTCGCCCACCAGCAGGCGCAGGGTCTCGGCCACTCGCTGCAACGGCACCAGGCGCAGGGCTTCCTTGACCAGTTCGCCGTAGGTGGCTTCGGTGCGTTCGAGCAGCAGGCGGGTTTCCTGGATGCCGAGGAAGTCCGCGGCATAGCGGCGCAGGCTGCGTTCCAGCACGCCACGCAAGACTTCGTCCGGCAGCAGGAAACCGATGCCGGCGCTGCGCAGTGCGTCTTCGTGCTGACGCTCGATCCAGTGCGCGGCACGACCGTTGAGGGGCGAATCGGCTTGCAGGGTGGCGATGTCCAGCAACTGCACATGCACCGGATCGTCCTGCAACAGCAGGCAGTTGATCGGCATCTCGCCTTCGCTGACGGGTACGCCTTCCAGTGACACGCGGTAGCTGCCCGGCGTGGCCTTGGCGTCCATGTGAATGCCCGGCACCGGCATATCGACGCCGAGGTCGCTGCGAATGTCGTGACACAGCGCTTCGATGCGTTGGCTCAGTAGTTGGCGCGGGGCGCTGAGGGCCAACGCACTGCCGAGGGTCAGCAATACCCGAGTGTCGGGGGCCACGCCATAATCCTGCTCGGCCTGCACTTCAACCACCGGTTCCAGGGTCTCGACCAGCGCTTCAGGCTCTACCTGGTTTTCACGGGTATGACGACGGTACATCACGAAGGCCGCACCACCGAACACCAGCGACAACCCGAGGAACACCCAGGTCGGAAAGCCCGGTATCACGCTGACGCCGACCATGATCAGTGCGGTCAAACCGAGGGCGCGGTAGCTGGCACCCAACTGCTTGAGAATCTCGCTGCCGAGGTCACCCGCTTCGCCGTCGCTGTTGACCCGCGTGACCACGGTGCCCGCCGCTACCGAGATAAGCAGCGCCGGGATCTGTGCGATCAAACCGTCGCCCACGGTCAGCAGCGAATAGGTGTGCACCGCCGCGCCGAAGGCCATGTCGCGCTCGATCATGCCGATCAGCATGCCGCCCAGCAGGTTGACCGCGAGGATCACCAACCCGGCAATCGCATCGCCCTTGACGAACTTCATCGCCCCGTCCATCGCGCCGAACATCTGGCTCTCGCGCTCCAGGCGTGAGCGCCGGCGGCGGGCTTCGGCCTGGTCGATATCGCCGTTGCGCAGGTCGTTGTCGATGCTCATCTGTTTGCCGGGCATCGCATCCAGGGTGAAGCGCGCCGCCACTTCCGCGACCCGCTCGGCGCCTTTGGTGATCACCACGAACTGCGCCACGGTGATGATCAGGAACACCACCATGCCCACCACCACCTGGCCGGCAATCACGAAGTCACCGAAGGCCTTGACGATATGGCCAGCGTCGCCGTGCAGCAGAATCAAGCGGGTGGTGGTGATCGAAAGCGACAGGCGAAACAGGGTGCTGAGCAGGATCAGCGGCGGCAGCGCGGAGAATTCCACCGAGTGGCCGATGTAGAACGCCACGATCAGGATCAGGATGCTCAGGGCGATGTTCAAGCCGATCAGCATGTCCACCAGGTAGGTAGGCAGCGGGATGATCATCATCACGATCGCCATCAGCATGAACGCGACGATGATCACGTCGGTACGCTGGGCGGCCATGCGCGCGATGCCGTTCAGGCGATTGAGCAGGTTCATGGCGCGGCTCTCCGTGCAGCGAGGTAGCGTTTGAAGCACTGGCGCGCTTCGTCCTTGCGTTCGCCGTACCACAGCGCCCGGGCACGCAGCAGCAACAGGCTGGCAGACTCACCCTCCAGCGCGACCAGCCGATCCAGGGCCGCGAGTGCGCGGGTGAAGTCGCCGCTGTCGGTGAACGCCAGCACCAGCGAGCGCAGCAGCAGGCCATCGTCGGGCGCGACACTCACGGCAATCAGCAACATCACCAGCGCGCGCTGGGACTGGCCGTTGCGCCGGTACAGCTCGCCAATGCCCTTGAGCAATTGCACCGCGTCGTCGTTGTCCCGGGGCATCAGGCCTGGACCTCCGAGCGTTGTTGTTCGAGGGTGCGGCGCATCTCGATTTCCTCGCTGATCAGGTCATGGGCCAGCGCCTTGATCTGCGGCTCGGCGTCGAGGTTCGGCAACAGGTGCTGCATCACGTGTTCCAGCAGTTCCAGGGAACGTGCGCTGCCGAACAGCAGCGAGTCGACGCCAGCGGCGCTGGTGAGTTCTTCCAGGTCACTGCGCAGGGAGCGGCGGGACTGGACCTTGCGGGTTTTCAGCAACGCTTCGAAAGCCGTGGCCTGGCGCGAGTTGACCGGGCGGATCGCCTCGACCGGCGCGCTGCGCACGTCACTGGGAATCAACGGACGGGGTTCGACTTTCATCCCGGGGCCTTAGCTGAAAAAAGCAGCGTCATAGGGTGAAGGTGAAGCGTTCTTCGCCACGGGCGAGGATCACCTGGTTGTTCTCGATGCGCTCCAGTACCCAGTTGTCCGCCAGGGCCGCGCCGGGGTACAGGCGCTTGCCGCTGTCATTGATCACGTAGGGGTTGGCGCCGAACCACACGGCTTGAAAGCGCACCCGTGGCCGGGCCGCATCTGCACGCACGGCGACCCGCGGGTTGAGCACGATCTGCTGGCCGTAACGCTGGTCGAAGGCTTGTTGCAGGGCGACCCATTGAGGCTTTTGCGCGCGCTCAAAGGAGCCGACGGCGTTGAGTTGGCCATCGATGTCGTTGACCTTCACGGCGTCCAGGTGGGCGGCCTGCAATTGCCCTTCGAACCAGGCCTTGGCCTCGGCACGGGAAGGCTTGGCTGCGGTTGTTTCGGCAACCGGCATTACGGTTTGCGCTTGCGGTGGATCATTGCGAAATGCCAGGGCGCCGGCGCATACAAAGAGCAACGCTATGGCGATGATCCAGGGCGTTAATGTGCGTGTCGTCGCAGGCGTTTTTTCAGGGCTGCCCGGCAGCGCCAGGCTCACACCCGCCGTGCCGATACGCAGTTGCAGCGGCAGCCGCGCGCGATGGCCGCTGCCTTGGGGAATACGGATATCGCCGGCAGTGCCGGTGATCAGTACATCGCCGCCGAGGGCCTCGACGGCCACCTGGGCCCCTTCAAAACGCAGGCGCAGGTGCAACTCGGCAATCCCGGGATCGCTGAGCTGGAGGTCGGCCGCCAGGGCGGCGCCAAGGGTGTAGACCGGCTGGTCGAGCATCAGGGAACTGCCCTGGTGCAAACCGTGGGTCACGAGCAGGGTCGGCGCGCCGTTCGCGGCGGGCAGGCCCAGGGAAATCAAGGCTGTCATGGTTGGGTTTGCCCCCTTGAGAATCACAGGCCGCAACGACGCCTGTGCCGATCAACAACGGTGCAACGGGGTAAGGCAGGTATACGGGCAGCGCCGGCGCTGCCCGCATGGCGAATCAGTTCTGCGGACGCTGTTTGGTGGCGTCGAGCTCTGCTTTTTTCGCGGTGCTGATCTCGGTGATCTTGGCCGACTTCTCGATGGCCATGTTGAAAGTTGCTTCCATCTTCGCGATAGCGTCGTCGGCGCCGCCTGCACTTACTGGTGGAGTAGTAGCCATGTTCAATCTCCTTGCATCGATAGGGAAGTTAAGCCGCATGCAAACCGAAACAAACTCCCAGCGTCAGACAGTGAGTTGGCCATGCAGCCGTCGGTTTGCATGGGAACCATACTACTCACGAACAAAACGCCTTCGCTGTGAAAGCTTGTGAAACGTTCATGGCAGGTGCTGTGAAAAATCCGGCTCAACATGCCGTTGAGAAAATCTCATCGCCGCGCGGGCGTGGAACTTTTGTTAAAAAAACAATACACGACGAGACCCAATGTTTACGGGGGCACAACCTGAAAAACGAACCAACTCGAACAATTTACGAGCCCGTTACCCCTGGGTAAAAACGTTGATCACTCAACAATTCCAGAAAATAAATCCGACAACTTCACACTTTTAACTAATAGCCATTTGCCCAACTTTGCAGATATTTCCATTTGTAACAAAACCGACTTGATCATCGCGTTTGATAGCTCGGCGCGGGTTAACCCAATAACACTTCGCAACTTTCGCCCGCCACAGTTAGTGCACTTGCACTAAATATCGACTGATATAAAACAACTTCCAGGTGATCTATGACTGCGATCCCGAATGGCCTTGACCCTGCCGACAACAAAGGCCCGGATGGCTCCCGGAGCACGTTCGAAAAAGCCCTGTTCACCGCCGTCGACAAGCCGGTATTCGACCCCTCGAAAATCCGCGGGCCGTCCATTCCGCTGCCGTACCAGAACGTGCAGGCACCGGTGAACAACAGCATCACCTACACCCCGCTGGGCAGCGACAAACCGGTGACCCTCAAGCAGATCGACAACCCCAGGCTGTTTGAGCAATTGGTCAACCAGTACAACGCACAGCAAAGCGACGCGACCCTTGAGAAGAATCTGGCCGACAGCAAAGACGCCGGCTACAAGGAGGCCGACGCCAGCACCGTGGCGCCTGGCCTGGGCAACTACAAGGCGATCGGCAGTACCACCGAATTGGGCCCGGGACTGATCCGCTACGAGACCAGTGCCGGCGACAAAATCGTGGTCAGCCAGAAGGAAACACCCGCGCTGTTCGCCCAGGTCAGCGGCGACTCGGCCAAGCTCTTTGCGATCAATGCCAGCCAGGCCGAGGGCTACCGCCTGGCCGGCCCCACGGAAACCATGGACCCGGCAGCGAATATCGGCCCGCCCGAAGAAGTCGGCCCGGGCCTGATTCGCTATACCACGGCGTCGGGCGACAAGGTGATCGTGTCCCAGGACATCACCCCCGCGCTGTACGACCAGGTGGCCAAACTGTATGCCGGCAGCACCGGCGCGGCGGGCGCCTCGGACACGTCCTGGATCGACACCTCATCGTTTGGCGTGTCGGGTGCCAAGGACTGGGACACCATCACCGGCAACACCAGCGGCACGCCGACCAAGGAAGAACTCGACCTGAACCGGCCCAAGGCGGCCGCGCAATTGCTCTCGCAAAACTGGGACGCCTGGGGCCTGCATGGCGCGCCGATCGACTTCGCCAACCCACCCACGACACTCCCCCCCGAGGCCCAGGCCGTACTCAAGTACGTGGCCAGCAGCCCGAGCCTGATGGCCGCGCTGGATACCGGCGGGCGTGGCAAGGCCGACAATGTGATCACCCATTCCGATGTCGACCATTTCATCGACAACGCCGGCAAGGACCTCGGCGCCGCGTCGAAATCCTATGGCAGTTTCCTCGGCAGCAAACCCGGTGACCTGGCCAAGGCGAATGCCAAGTCGGCGGCAATCCTGATGGCCAATGAGAGCCTGGCCGCTGGCGCAGGTCCGGCGATGCGCCCCGGTGACGCCAACCAGCGCAGCAACGA
>NZ_JACARK010000934.1:0-1816 GCF_013386655.1 Pseudomonas sp. K5002
CGGATCTGCGTGGGCTGGTGGCGGACCTCGGTACGGCCGAGGGCGCTGAAAAGCTGTTCGCCGCCGAGCCGCGCGCCGACATCCTGGTGAACAACCTCGGGATCTTCAACGACGTCGATTTCTTCGACGCCCCCGACAGCGAGTGGACGCGTTTCTACGAGGTCAACGTGATCTCCGGTGTGCGTTTGTCGCGGCATTACACGCCGGGCATGGTCGAGCAGGGCTGGGGCCGGGTGATCTTTGTGTCGTCGGAATCCGGGGTGGCAACGCCGGCTGACATGATCAATTACGGCGTGACCAAAAGCGCCAACCTGGCGGTGTCCCATGGCTTGGCCAAACGCCTGGCGGGCACCGGGGTGACGGTCAATGCGATCCTGCCGGGGCCGACCTTTACCGATGGCCTGGAGCACATGCTCAAGGACGCCGTGGCCAAGTCCGGGCGCAGTGCGCGGGACGAGGCGGATGTGTTTGTGCGCAATGCGCGGCCGACGTCGATCATCCAGCGCGCAGCGAATGTGGATGAAGTGGCGAATCTGGTGGCGTACATTGCTTCACCGTTGTCCTCTGCCACCACCGGTGCCGCGTTGCGGGTCGACGGCGGTGTTGTCGACAGCATGGCGATCTGATTTTTCTTGAATGGTTTGGAGTGTTAATCGTGGCAAAAGCATCTGCTGTTATTGAAATCCCGGTTTCGGCCGAACAGGTTTGGCAATTGGTCGGCGGCTTCAATTCGCTGCCGGACTGGCTGCCCTTTATCGTCAAGAGCGAGCCGAGTGAAGGCGGGCGTGTGCGTCATCTGCAAACGGCGGATGGTGGTGTGGTGGTGGAGCGGCTGCAACGCTTTGATGATGCGGCGCGTACCTACAGTTATTCGATCAGCGAGTCGCCGTTTCCGGTGAGTGAGTATTTGGCGACGTTGAAGGTTGAGGCGTTGACGGACAGCACCGCCAAGGTCACCTGGTCGGGTGTGTTCACTCCGGTGGCCGGTGTGACGGATGCGGCGGTGGAGGAGTTGTTCAGCGGTGTCTATAGCGGGGGGCTGGATGCGCTGCGGGGTAATTTTCCGGGCTGAATGAAGATCAAATGTGGGAGCGGGCTTGCTCGCGAATGCGGTGGATCAGTGCCAGATGGGTTGACTGACACTCCGCATTCGCGAGCAAGCCCGCTCCCACATTGGTTTTGTGGTGTTCTTCAGGCTTCAGGCTTCAGGCTTCGGGCATCAGTTGTTGGCGGCATTCGAGGATCAGCTTCGCACCGCCTCGTTCGCTGCTGCCGACTTCCAGTTTGAAACCGTGCAGGTTGATGATCGCGGCCACAATCGACAGCCCCAACCCAAACCCGCCTTGTTGCTGATTGCCTTCGTCCACCCTGTAAAACCGCTGGAACACCGCGGCACGTTCAGCTGCGGGAATCCCGGGGCCGGAGTCCAGGACTTCAATGCGGGTGCTGCCGGCATCGTTCACGCCTCGCAGGATCACTTCGCCGCCCGGCGGGGTGAATTTGATCGAGTTGCTCAGCAGGTTGGCCAGGGCTTCGAACAGCAAGGCGCGATCGCCGGTGATCCACGGTAACGAGTCCGGCACTTGCAGCAGCAATTCCATCTCGCCTTCTTCTGCCAGGGGCAGGTAGAAGTCGTGGAGTTCCTGCAGCAAGGGCAGGGGATCAAGCACCAGGAAGCCCGAGCGGCGCTGATGGTCTTCCAGTTCGGAAATCCGCAGCAAGCCACGGAAGCGCGCCATCAAGGTGTCGGTTTCGGCGATGGCCGCGTCCAGTTGCAGGGCGTGGGGCGCGTCCTCATCGGCCTGCTGCTGGATCC
>NZ_JACARK010000935.1:0-2169 GCF_013386655.1 Pseudomonas sp. K5002
GTGATGGAACGGGCTGGGCACCACGGCGGTGACGGCCTTCTTCGGCAGCCCGGCGCGCATGCGGAAGCGGTCGAAGGTGCCCAGGGCCGTCAGCGTAGCCGAGGTGACCAAGGCACCGTAGGCCACGTTCCACAGATTGCGTCGGAGCATTTCCGCCGCCAGGATCGGGCTGGCGTTGACCTCGATATCGAACAGCGCACCGCTTTCCGACAGGGTCAGCCAACGGGCCATGGGCGGGTTGTCTTCCGGGTCTTCGACGGTAAAGGCGGTCCACAACTCCCAGTTGCCCTGGGAACGGGACAGCAGGCTGCCAAACAGCGGGTACCATTCTTCAGCCTGATTGCTGGCGATGCCGATATTGACCTCGCCATCCATGCCTTCCTTGAGCAAATCGGTGAGACGGGTGAACAAGTCGGTCAGGCGCGAAAAGCCCTTTTTCAGCTCGACGCCCATTTCGCGCATGTGCTCGGGGATCAGCCCGCCAACGAAACGATGGCGCGGCCGTTCGCGGCCTTCCACGTCTTCGCCGGGCTTGAAGTCTGCCACCTGCTCGCAGGCGCTGAACATGAATTGCTGCTGGGTCTTGATCTCCCGCGCCAGCTCCGGCACCTGCTCGATCAACTTGCCCAGGTCGCCCGGCAGCGGGTGCTGGGCGAGCAACTTGGTGAGGTTCTTGGCCGTGGTTTCCAGCCAGTCGGCGGTGGAGCGCAGCCGCGTGTAGTGAGCAAAGTGGCCGATGGCCTTGTCGGGCAGGTGATGGCCTTCGTCGAACACGTAGAGTGTGTCGCGCGGGTCGGGCAACACGGCGCCGCCCCCCAGGGCCAGGTCGGCGAGGACCATGTCATGGTTGGTGACAATAACGTCGACCTTGCCCATGCCCTCCCGGGCCTTGTAGAAGGCGCACTGGCCGAAGTTGGGGCAATGACGGTTGGTGCACTGGCTGTGATCGGTGGTCAGGCGCGCCCAGTCGGCGTCTTCCAGGGCATTGGGCCAGCTGTCGCGGTCGCCGTCCCATTTATTGCCCGCCAGTTTCTCGATCATGCTGGTAAACAGCTTCTGACTGACCTCATCGACTTCGATCTTGAAGCCTTCTTCTTCGAACAGCGAGGCAGTGGCGGTTTGCGCGTGGCCTTCCTGCAACAGCACGTCGAGCTTGGACAGGCACATATAGCGCCCACGGCCCTTGGCCAGAGCGAAGGTGAAATTCAGGCCGCTGTTGCGCATCAGGTCGGGCAGGTCTTTGTAGACAATCTGCTCTTGCAGGGCGACGGTGGCGGTGGCAATCACCAGGCGCTTGCCGGCGGCCTTGGCGGTGGGGATCGCCGCCAGGCTGTAGGCCACGGTTTTACCGGTACCGGTGCCGGCCTCGACGGCCACCACGGCGGGGTCGCCACTGCGCCGACCTTCGTCGTCGGTGTCGATATCACCGAGGACCTTGGCGACTTCGGCGATCATCAGGCGCTGGCCGTACCGCGGCTTCAAGCTCTTGGCTTCGAGAAAACGCGAGTAGGCGCCCTGGATCGTGGTTTTGAGTTCAGTGCTGATCATGGATAGTCGGGCGCAAAAAACGCTGGATAAATTTTCAGTGGTTCGGATCGGCCGCTATCATACCCCGCTAATTAATCCCGCGCAGAACGGAGTACCCTAATGACCGTCTTTAGCTTCGCTTACACCCTGCATGTACTGGCCGCCCTGATCTGGGTCGGCGGTATGTTTTTCGCCTGGATGATCCTGCGCCCCGCCGCCATGGCCGCGCTGGACGGGCCGGCCCGGCTGAAACTCTGGGTAAATGTGTTTCAACGTTTTTTCGTGTGGGTCTGGGTGGCGGTGCTGGTGTTGCCGATCAGCGGTGTCGGCCTGCTGCAACTGCGCTTCAGCGGGTTTGAGACCGCGCCGCGTTATGTACAGGTCATGATGGGGCTATATGTGGTGATGACGGCGCTGTTTATCCGGATTCAGGCGCTGAAGTTGCCGGAGCTGCGCGTGGCGGTGGCGGCTGAGGATTGGCCGGCCGGGGCTGCGGCCTTGGGGCAGATTCGTAAATTGGTGGGGATCAACTTGATAGTGGGGTTGGTGCTGGTGGCGATTGCTTCGGCACGGCCGATGTTCTAAAGCGCCTAGTAGACCGCTTTCGCGAGCAAGCCCGCTCCCACATTTGGAATGCGTTTC
>NZ_JACARK010000094.1:0-43977 GCF_013386655.1 Pseudomonas sp. K5002
CACGCCAGCGCGTTGCATCCGTCCTTGATGCGCCCGACATTGATCAGCGCGACGGCCCGACTGGCGCAGGTGCTGGGCACGCCGAAGTTGTGGCTATGGCTGCTCAGCGCGTCGAAGGTGCTCTGGCCCACGTCCTGGTTGGTGATGCAGTCGGCCAACTGCAACTGGCCCTTGCTGATCACCAGCTGTTCCACCTCGCTGCAGCGCGCATCCGACCAGTAGTCACCGACCACCACCGGATAAGGACTGGTGTGGCGGGTGATGCCTTTGCATACGGTCGGCAGGCCCTGGGCGAGCTTGTCGGCATACACGGTGTTCTGGCCGTCGCCTTCCCAAGCACCCAGGAACAGCACCAACGTGGAGCTGCAAAGCGCAATGGCGCCGGCGGCGATCTTGCCGCGCAGGCTCATGGCTTCACCTTCCAGTCGCGCAACATCTGGCGATACTTCGGAACCAACAGCAGGATCTGCAGCACCATGTAAACGGCAGTCAGCATGTAGGCGACAGCCGACCAGTCGACGGCCCCTGTCGCTCCAGTTGCCGCTACACCGATCGCAGGTGACGCCTTCGCCAGTGCGATGGCGGTGTCCTGGGCCGCCTGATTCGTGCTCATCGCTGCACTCCTTTCTCGAAAAAGGACTGGCACAGAACGCAGCGGGTTTTGCCGCCGAGCGCCTGGCGCGCTGCAGGAATCTCGTTATTACAGTCCTGGCAATGTGTAAGGCTTGGGCCCGCTGACTCACGCCGGGCCTGGGCCAACTGGGCGTTGATAGCCTGGTCCCGCTGACGTTGTTCCAGGGCTTGGGCGCGGTCGAACGGGCAAGTCATCAGCTCAGGCCCTCGATCTCGGTAGCGTCGAGGTACGGCACGCCGTTGATGCGGATAAAGTCCGGGCTGGTGACCTCAAACGGCACCTTGTGCTTGGTCTTCTCGCCGCCCTTGGGATCAATGCTCAGCAGGCTGGAGACCTTCAACTTGCAGCCGAAGGCCTCAATGCGCAGCTCGTCGTCGCCGGCCTTGGCAAAAAACACCGTGTCGAAGGGCGGCAGCTTGCGAAAGCTGCCTGCACTGCGCGCCGCCTCGATCAACAGATTGAAGTTGGTGGAATCCAGCTCCAGATCGCCAGCAGCCGCCACATCGCCGTCGACGTAGCCATCGGGTACGCCCCGGGTTTGCGCGGTTTTGCTGTTGTCGGTGATATCCAGGGTGCAGCTTTCGACGTGAACCAGCAGGTCGCCCAGGTTCACGTCAAAGTTCTTGCCGCCAATACGTGACATGGGGGGTTACTCCGAATCGTCGTTGGAAAGGTCCAGGGCGATGTTCGCCATGAGGTCTTTCGGGCAGTTGTGGGGCTTGAGCTTGATGAACGCCTCTACGGCGGTTTTGCTCTTCCAGACCAGCACGATGTCGCCATCCTTCGGCGACTCGATTTCGCCCGGGAACACCTGGCCGGCGAACTTCACCGACTTGGCCATACGGCGCAGGGGCGCCATCAGCGCGTTGATGTTCACGGCCATGCTGTTGGGGGTGCTGTTCAACCGGCGATCGGCCACGCGAAGGATCAGCAGCGGACGCACCAGGCGCGCCGCCTTGTCGGCCAGGCGCAGGTATTCAATGACCTGGTAGTCGCTGGCCGGGGTGTCCAACATGTTGCCGTCGCCCCAGTACACGCCTGGGTAATCGGGGTAGGTCTGAGAGACGGAAAAGCGGGCCTTATCCAGCTCGGCACGGATCGAGGACGGTAAAGGAATCCCCTCCTTGTCCGCTGGCACACTACCGAGGCCGAGAACGGCACCGGTGGCCACACGCATAGGGCTGTCAGCAATACTTACTGCTGCGTTGGCCAGGCGACCGGCCAACACGCCCAAGTCGTTGCCATGCAACTGGGGCACCACCAGGACGCGGGGCGCGGCCAGGTCGGCGGTGATCGCCTTCTGGTCCAGCAGGTATTCGTCCCAGGCCTGCAGCGGCGTCGGGCCGGCGGAAGCCGCCATGATGAATACGCGGCGCCCGTAGACGTTGCTCAGCGACACAGCTGCGTCGTGCATTGCCGCCAGCTCTTCGCCCTTGGTCACCGGCTTGGTGATAACCACAGCCTCTACGGAGAAACCCTGTTGTTGCGATGCTTCCAGCGCCGGTTGCCAATCACCTTCCGCGCCGATAGGCGCCGCCAGGCATGCCCAGCGATCGCCACCGTTCAGGCGCGCTGCAGTGATCTGGGCTTTCAGGTCACTGGGCTGCAGGCCCAGAGTGGCGTCCAAGTCGCTGTCGGTATTGAGCGCGACCAATTTGCCGGCGTTTTTCGTGCCGGGACCGATGAACAGGAAATAGCGTTCGATCTCAGTCACGGCGCCTTGGCCCAGATTGAGATTGTTAACGCTGACTTTGCCAAGTGCCATGCTGTGCCTCGTTAGCGGGGTGAATTAAGGATTTGTTGGAAGACCTGGTTAACCAGCTCGCGGGTTTCGCTCCCGGTCTCTACCCCGAGGAACTGGCGTTTTGGCAGGGTGATGTCCCAGCTTTGCGCGCCCGATGTCTGGGTTTTTTCATCGTTCAAAATGCGGATCAGCAAGCCGGCCTTGGCGTAGTTCACGTGTTCTTGAATCCATGCCACTGACGGCCTGGTCAGCGTCTTTTTGCCCTTCTGCCGGGTGCGAAACCCCAGCCGGCGTAAGCGCTTGGCTTGTTTGTCGGTGCAGGCGATTCCCGGCGGGACTTTGTTCCAGCGCCTCATCTGTGCAGCGGTGCGCCGCTCGCTGACGCCGTTGTGCTGCTGGGATGCGACCCACCGGGTAAGCGCGTTTTTCCAGCCCAGTTCGGCTTCATCGGAACTGACACGGGTGACCTGCAGCAGCTTGGCCAGACCGGCTTCCATCTTCTTTTTGCCCTTGGCAGACCCCTTGCGCTCGGCGAAGGGGCTGCCGTCCAGGTTCTTTTGTTCACGTACCCGCTTGCGGCTCATCGAGCGCACGCGTTTGGTCACGTTGTTCAACAACCGCCGGCGCAACTGGGGCGACAGATCAAGCAACGCCAACTGGGCGTCGACGTTGAGCAAACCCCTGATATCGAGGTCGAGCGGGCTAGCTGCCATGACCGACCTCGCCGTGTTCAGCGATCCACAGATCGAACGGCACAAAGGCCCAGGTCTTGTTGAAGGCCTCGATCTCGCCGGCGGGATCCTCAGCCAGGTATTGCGGCTCAACGAACTCCAGCGACAGCTCCACGTCGAAGCTGTCCTGGTCCAGGGGCTCAACGGCGAACAGTGGCGCCGGCAGGTCGTGGCGGTGGCGATCGGGATCGTGTGTTTCCAGCCAACTGCCCACCAGGGCCATCAGCCTCGCGGGGTGATCGGTGAAACGCTCCAGGGAGAACACAGCGCGATAGCGCATGTCACTCATGTGCAGGCCGTCGCGGTCGGGCTTCCAGATCAGTTCCAGGCTGACCTGTTCGGTCCAGCTGTCGAACTGCTCCGGGGCAACCAAGTTGCGGGCCATGAGGTAGGCGGTCAGCGCCTGCAGCTGGATCACTGCAATGACGCCGTGATGCGGCCACGGCCCTGCAGGGCTCGAACGGCCTGCTGGCTGAAGGCCAAGAATGTTTCAGCCCGCTCTGGGGCTTCCTTGCCGGTGTTCTCGGCGCTTTCCCTGCGGGTGACCGTGGCGAACTGCGGCAACAAATTGGCCTTGGTGCGGCAGTACACGGCGCGCTTGTACAGCTTCACCTTGAATGCACGCTCCGGCAGCAGCACCGTGTCCGCGGACTCAACATTCGTGATGCCGTAGGCCTGCCAGCGCGCCTTGCACTTGGCCAGGTCGCCGTTGACCTCGATCATGGCCATGGTCAAATCAGCGCCCAGCAGCTCTACCAGGTACTCCGCCGGCAGGCGGTATTCCTTCTGGAATTCAGACAGGGAAAGGTTCGGCCAAAAGCCGTCGTTCTCGATTGTCTGCTCCACAAAGGTGGTGGGTTTCCCGGAAAAGCTCATTGCTGGGCGCTCAAATAGGGCGGAGAGCCTGTTTTCAGTGGGACGGTCCATAAATGGGCGGCTCACTTCCACAGGTCCCCGCTGGGGGGGGTAGTCGGTTATTCGGTCGCCGGGTTAGCGGCCGCTTGTTTTGCCAAGGCCTTGCGAACCTTTTTGATGCGGGTGTCGTTGCCGGCCTGCGCATAAAGCTGAGTGGAGCGCTCCAAATGCTTAAGCGCGGTTTCCCACTGCTCGGCTTCCATGGCGCGCATGCCGATCAACTTGTGGTACTTGCTCGGGATCTGCTCCGTCAGGTTCCACTCGCCGTCTACACGCGGCAGCAGGTCGGACAGGTATGGCTCTGGAGAGCGACTGGCGTTGTATTCGGCGTAGGCCCACTCGCACACGGCATCTGCAACAAAGGTCTGGATATCCCGGCGCTTGAAGCGCTCCGGCATTTCCTGGCCCTGCTCCATCAGGAAGTCGGCCAGCTCCAGGGCGTCTTCGAACTGGGCGGTGTCGAACAGCCAGACCAAAACCTGCACCGCAACACGGTTGGGGAAGTTCAGCCCCGACTCGCAGTAGCGCTGGACGTATTCCTTGTATTTGGGCAGCAGCTCTTCACGCTTCAGCGCCTGGCGTCCGGCCAGGCCGTTGATAGCGCTGATTCGCGCCAGGTCCTGATCCAGTGCCGCTTCCTGTAACAGCAGATGCTTGCGCGCATTAGCGGGACTGCTCAGCGCATCGGCCGGGGAATAGGCCATGCCTGCAGCAGCGGCGAGCGCCGCTACTGCAGTGTTGCCCAAGGCCAGGGTGCGGCGCTTGTGCGCCAGGGCCAGGCTCACGCGACCACCAGCTCAACGTTTTCGGTGAACGCGATCTTTTCCAGTTGCTCGATCACGTAGCCTTCGTTGCGGCTGTTGTAGTCCTCGACGCGGGAGCGCTTCGGATTCTCGATCGTCTGCTTACGCCAGCTAGTGTCCTGGTAGTAAATCGAGAGGTTGTCCCAACTGGTGACCAGCACCGCGTTGACCGGAAAGTTCGGTACGCTGAACGCCGGCAGGCCGCCATAGGTCGCAATGACCTGAGCGTTTTCGATACGCTCCTTCTCGGTCGGGGTGTCGCCCTGTTTGGTGTACAACTTGGCCTTATCAGCGGCGAGCAAATCGGTGCCGATGATCGCGACCAGGTCGCCGTCTTCGCGCAGGATCTCGTCCACCATCTGCTTGGTGTCATGCACCAAGGCATCAAGGTTGGCGTAGTCGCCACCGGCGCCCAGCGTAACCTTACCGGCAGTCTTGCCCTCTTTGAGCACCTGCTGCGGGGCCTGCTCGCGAAGTTGCTGCAGCCAGCCTTTGTTCACGTCCTGCAGCTTGGGGAATTTTTCCAGATCAGTATCAACAGCAGCGTGAGTGCCGTGGAAGCCGATAACGATCCGATCTTGTGCGATACGCTTCTGCACGGCGGCGGAGTAGCGCTCTTTGAAGTCTGGAAACTTCGCCCAGGCGTCGATTTTGGCATACGGAAGACCAACGTCCGACTGTGTATCAGCCAGTTCGTATTGGGTGTTATCCAGCGCCGATGCGTCCTTGGCTTCGCGATCGGTTGTCTTGGTGTTGGTGCGGCCAGTGACCGGGCCGTTCACACCGATGAACACCTTCTCACCTTTGATCTCGCTGACCGGGGTGACGTTGATGCGCTCCAAGAAGTCGGCCTTAGCGGTGATCGCGTCGTTCAGCTCCTGAGCAATCGACGGTTCAACACTGAACATGCGGCTCGATCGTTCAACACCATAGGCTTCGGCGATTGCGGCCTGCAGCTCGGCATATTGTTTGGCGCCACGGGCGCTTAATGGCTGGGCCATGTCAGAGCACCTTGCGTCGTGGGGTGTTTACCGGGCCTGGATTGCGTGGCAACTGGCGACCGGTCGAGGTGTTCTGCAGTGCGGAAAATTGCTGCTCCAACTTCGCCATGCTGGCGAGCAATGCCTTGTTGGTGGCGCTGCCTTTACGGCTGAATTCGCGGTCGTCTTCGGCAGTGGTGACGATATCGTCAACAGCTGCTGCTACGTCGTCGATTGGGGCGGCTTCGGGCTCTGGGGCGTCTTCCGCGACGGGCTCAATCACAGCCTGAATGCCGGCAGCGACAATCAGCAATTGAGCCAGCAGGGCTTTAAGGGCCGTTGCTGTAGCTTCATCCATTGGGGGTTTGCTCTCGTTTGGGGTGGTGGGTTCGACGGGCTCGTCATCCGTGGAAAAGCGCTTGAACAAGCCAGCGAGCAAGCCGATAAGCTTGCCGACCTCGCTCTGTGGCTCAGCCTCAAAAGAGCCCAGTTCAACGGACGCGGCATAGAAAGAGTTTTTGTGGGTCTGCTTCGAAAAATAGAGTTCCTGGGAGCCCAGGCTGGCCGGCTCATCGGTGACGCCCAGACCTGTCAGGTAGGCTTTTCCGCTGCCGGCGAAGTTCGGGGTGATCTCGATGCTGGAGAAGAGCTTTTGGCCCTGATCATTCAGCTGCAGTAGGCGATCATTCGGCTTGAGCTGTGCCTCCAGAGCGATTTGCCCGGGCTCCAGATCTTCGCCCTCCTCCAACAAGCGCACGGCAAAGACGGTGCCGTGGGAACCGCTCCAACGTTCGTGGTCGCACCAGATCACTGCCGTATACTTCGAAGGCTTGTAGGTTTCAGCGATGTCGCGCAGTTCCTGGGGAAGGATCTCGCGACCATCGGCGGTAGTGCCGCTGGTGGCGACACGTTTCCAGTACGAAACAAGGGAACGGGGCATGGGCGTTAACTGCGCTCAATCGGTTGAATGAGCCGCCAAGATAGGGAGCCCCCAAGCCCTAAACAAACGGTTCAAATGCGCGTTTCTCCTAGATTCGGCATATAGGAGAAACGCGGAATTTAACCCCGCGTTTCCAGCGTTTTCGCCGCATAGACTGCGGCCCATGTACTACTCGACCGAAGTTAAAGAAGCCGCCAAACGCTTGTTTCTGCGCCGCTGTAAGGCCAAAGAAATTCAGGCGCAGCTCAACCTGCCCAACATCCGCATCGTCTACTACTGGATCCGCCAAGGTGGGTGGGAGGACATGCTGTCGGACGAAGAACCGCTGACCGCCGTTGGCCGGCGAATCACCCTCCTCCTGGACAAAGCCAGCAGCCTGACCAAGGACGAGCTGAACGAATTGGACCGGCTGACTACCGTTCGCGAGCGGCTGTTAAAGCAGGCGGTCAAACCGGCGCCGGCACCGATCGGGGAATCGGCCAGCGAGCCCCAGGAACGTCGCCCAGGTCAACGCAGCGAGCGCTCCAGCCGTGGAGATAGCGGTGCAAAGAAGCGCGAAAAGAAAGTGAAAAACGACGTCAGCGAGCTGACCGAAGTCGACTTCCTGGATAAGTTCATCAGCAAGATGTACCGCTATCAGCAGGAGCTGTTCGCGGCCAAGCAAAACCCGCTGACGTGCCGGATCCGCAACATCCTGAAAAGCCGCCAGGTCGGCCTGACGTACTACTTCGCCGGCGAAGCGTTCATGGACGCGGTGCTAACGGGCGACAACCAGGTGTTCCTGTCGGCCAGCCGCTCGCAGTCGGAAATCTTCCGCAGCTACATCATCCAGTTTGCAAAGCAGTGGTTTGACATCGAGCTGACCGGCAACCCGATCGCGCTCAGCAACGGCGCCGAACTGCGGTTTCTTAGCACCAACAGCAGCACCGCCCAGGGCTACCACGGCCATGTGTATGTGGACGAATATTTCTGGATTCGCGACTTCGAAAAACTCAGCACCGTGGCCAGCGCCATGGGCACCCACAAGAAGTGGCGCAAAACCTACTTCTCGACGCCCAGCGCCGTGTCGCACCAGGCCTACCCGTTCTGGTCCGGGGAGGAATTCCGCAACAGCAAGCGCGGCAAGAAGGCCGGCGGCACCTGGCCCGCCGAGGCGGCCTACACCCAGGGCGCGCTGTGCCCCGATGGCCAATGGCGTAAGACCATTACCATCGACGACGCTATCGCCGGCGGCTGCGATCTGTTCGACCTGGAGCAACTGCAGCTGGAGTACGACGAAGACAAATTCCAGCAACTGTTCTACTGCAAGTTCATCGACAGCAGCCAGAGCGCCTTCGGCCTCAAGGATCTGGAGCGGTGTTACTCCGATCTGTCGTTGTGGGAGGACTACAACCCAGAACTGGATCGCCCTTTCGGCAACAGCCCGGTGTGGCTTGGCTACGATCCCAGCCGGACCCGCGACGACGCCACATGCGTGGTGGTCGCCCCGCCGCTGGAGCCCGGGGCGAAGTTTCGAATCCTGGAGAAGCACAGCTGGCGGGGGCATTCGTTCACCTACCAGGCCGCCCAGGTCAAAAAGCTTACCGAGCGTTTCAACGTCCAACACATCGGGATCGATATTACCGGCGTGGGCTATGGCGTATTCGACCTGGTGCGCGACTTCTACGCGAAGGCAACGCCGATTCACTACAGCCTTGAGACCAAAAACACCCTGGTACTCAAGGCCCAGGACACGATCCAGGGCAGCCGCATTGAGTGGGACGCCGGCTGGACGGACATCGCCCAGGCGTTCCTAACCATCAAGCGCGGCACCACCAACAGCGGGCAGGTCACCTACAGCGCTTCGCGCACCGACGCCACCGGCCACGCCGATATCGCTTGGGCCGTCATGCACGCCCTGGCCAACGAACCCCTGAATACCAACAAGCGGCGCCGTAGCCGCTACGTCACGAGCGGAAACAATGCCCAAACCACAACGCAGAAAGCCCCAAGCCAGTCAGCAGGTACGACAGCAGCAGCCCATGCGGGCGTTCACGTTCGGGGAACCCGAACAGGTGCTGTCCGGCAACATCGGCGAGTATCTGGGGGTGTTTCTCAGCGACGACGGCGAAATCTACAAACCGCCGGTATCGCGGGCGGGCCTGGCCAAGTTGCTGCGCGCCAACGCGCACCACGGTGCCATTCCCAAGTTCAAACGCAACCTGCTGTTGCGTGAGTTCATCCCTTCCGAGGGCTGCAGCACACAGACCATGGGACGGGCGAGCCTGGATTACATGGTGTTCGGCGAGGCGTATTTCTATCGCGACACCAATGCCTTCGGCGAGGTGCTGGAGATGCAGCACCTGCCAGCGATCAACATGCGCGTGAAGGTCGACGGCGGTTTCAGGATGCTGCTACCGGACAGCAAGTTCATGGACTTCGACCAGGACGAAATTGAACACGTCCTGGACTACGACGTGGAACAGAACATCTACGGCGTGCCCGACTACCTGGGTGGCCTGCAGGCGCTGTTGCTCAACGAAGCCGCGACCCTGTTCCGCCGGCGTTACTACAGCAACGGCGCGCACGCGGGCTACATCTTCTACACCAACGACCCGGACCTGACCGAGGAAGACGAAGAGAACCTGCGCGCACAGATCAGCGCCAGCAAGGGCGTGGGCAACTTCCGCTCTATGTTCGTCAACATCCCGAACGGCAAGGAAAACGCGATCCAGATCATCCCTGTGGGCGACTTCCAGGCCAAGGACGAGCTGGAGAAGGTGAAGAACATTACCCGCAATGACGTGATCGCTGCTTGGCGCATGAACCCCGCCCTGGCCGGGATCATCCCGGAGAATAACGGCGGTTTTGGCGATATTGAGAAGATCGATCGCGTGTACACCAGCAACGAGATCAGACCGATCTGTCAGCTGTTCAGTCAGTTGAATGACAGCCTTCGATGCGACAGGCACATCAACTGGAAAAAGATAGATAACTCAGGGGAAAGCGTTATCTGAACGTTCAAAGATAGAGAAATATCCTGCACTACATGCGACCATAGTGGCAAATAGCTGCACCCTGGGGAGGGAATATGAGAGTTACTTGTAAATGCGGGCACAAAGGCCGGATTGCGTCGCGTGAGGTGCTATCTACCGACTTCGCGAAGCTTTATTGCCAGTGCCTTGATGCGAAGTGTGGGCACAGCTGGGTCGCAAATCTCACGTTCTCCCACACACTCAGCCCGTCTGCACAGACGTTCGACAGGCTGCTGATTGATCGTCTGCGAGACATGCCTAGAGCCCAGCAGCGGGAGCTATTCGAAAGGCTCGGATCGCAGGCAATCGCATGATCAAAACCGCCGACAATCGAGTGCCGGCGGCGCTGGGATCAGTCTTCGTCGGAATGATCCGGGTTGCTTATCAGCGCTTCGGTCAGTCTGCGCAATTGCTCTTGGTCGCGAAGGCTCAACTGACGATACAACCCAATCAGACGACGCTCGATTTGCGAAAGCTCATACCGCGCAGATGCTGCCATTTCAACGTAACCAACATCCGCGTTTGTGCGATCCAACATGCTTACCACTCCATTAAATCCATTGCTGTCGCAGTGATATGGGGGCAAGCGAGTGGCGAGACGGGAATGGAGGGATTAACCCACCCCTTTGGCAGCATCGTCAGCGATGGCTTTAAGAAAGCGCCGGATGGCTTTTTGATCGTCCACCGGAATGCTGCGGTACTGCTGAACAATGCTGTCCTCAACCTCAGACAACGCATCAACTGTCAGCGTGGTACGAGTTCCGCTCACGATGTAAAGCACGTCAAATCCGAGCGCGCTTGCAGCCATACTCAAGTAGGAGGCTGGCGCGTCACTGGCACCAGATTCGTAGTTTCCTTGAGTTCTTTTCGAGACACCAAGTTGTTCCGCAAGTTGATCTTGCGTCAGCCCAGCCTGGGCTCGCTGTTGGCGCAACCTTGCGCCAATCTCTTCGGAGAGTGTCAATATTTTTCCATCCAGATATTTACATTGGCAGATTTTTGCCACATCCTGCGCTTGTCATCACACGAAAACGCAAGGAATTGCACTATGCCCAACTCACCCATCACCGAGCAAGCTCGCCAGCAGGCGCGTGCATCCTTGGAGAAGCGTGGCCAGACTGCCAGAAATTTTGCTGAACGGAACAACCTCAACCCCAGCACCGTTTATGCGGTGCTGAATGGACAAAGCCAATGCCGTCGTGGGGAGGCTCATCGCGCAGCCGTATTACTCGGAATCAAAGACGGCGTGATCGAACAGTAATGGCCGGTGCACTGAGGGAACAGCAGAAGATGAAAAGTCAGGTTCTAAAAACACGACGTGAAGTCGTCAGTGCAATTATTTGCACCTTTGAAGGTGGCCGCGAACGCGCCGCCGCTCGCATCGGCCTACCTCTCAAGAAGTTTGATAACCACGCTTACGAGAACAATAACTGCCGTCCGCTGACAGACCTACAGATCTATCAGCTGGAACAAGTCACAGGCACCCAGCACCTGGCCAACTACGTAGCGGCCATGTACGGCGGCATGTTCGTGCCGGTCATCCAACCGGAAAACCTCGACAACGTTGAGATGTACGCACGGGCAGTGCAGACCTCAGCCAAACAGGGCACGGTCGACCAGGTTATCGCTCAGGCTATCGAAGACGGCGTAATCACCGAAGACGAGGCCGAATTGATACTGAACGCGCACGTCTTGCACATAGCTGCACGTACTGCCGAAATTCATGCCGCCATCGATCTCTACCGTGCCAAGTCTAGGAAAGGCCAATGAACACTCAAACCAATACCCTGGACTACAAGCAGTGTATGCAGAACGCTGCCATGGCGTTCCTTAAGCGCCACCAGGCCGAACACCTGGGCGATCTGTCGGCGCTACGCAACCGAGCAGTTATTCATCTGGTGGAGAACCTCGACGTGGCCGAACCGGTTGCAACCAAACTGACTGACCTTGCCCACATCGAGTTGTTGGACCTGGCGCGCCGCTAACGCTCCGCGAACTCGTAACACCTACCCCAACCAATCGCCGGCCCCACATCCGTGGGTTTGGGTGAGCTGCGCCCGAAATTGAGGTTTAACGATGGCAAACGCCGTAATTGTCACCACACAACTGCCCCCAGCCGAGGCCGAGGCGTTGCTGGCCGCGCTGCGTGAACAGTATCGCTTGAGCCTCAACGAACACTGGTACGCCGACCAATTCCGCCTTGTTGCGGCCGGTCTGCGCCACGGCGCGATTCTCGCCCACATCCCGGTCATGGCTGCGCAAAAACGCCTCATGGCAGCCCTGTCCCACAGCCTCAAAGCAGTGAAGTAACCCCATGAAAGAAGACCTTCGTCACGACGTGTTGCAACGCCTTCAGGCCGACTTTGGGCTCAAGCACCGCACGGGCACCGACTACATGCGCGGCGGCACCTGCCCGAAGTGCAAAAAGAAAGAACTGTATTCCCGCTTTGATACGCCATGGATGGTGATTTGTGGTCGCCCCGAAAAATGTGGTCACACCCTGCACGTAAAAGAGCTGTACGACGATCTGTTCGAAGACTGGAGCAAGCGAGCGCCGGCGACAGACCAGCATCCCAACGCAACTGCACGCGCCTACCTGGAGTTCGCCCGGGGCTTTCGGTTTGAGCTGATCCAGGGCTGGTTCACCCAGGAAACGTTCTACTCCGCTGAACACAACGCTGGCAGCGCAACGGTGCGCTTCGCTCTGGAAAAAGGCGGCTGGTGGGAACGCCTGATCGATCAGCCGCACCGCTTCGGCAAGATGAAAGCCCGCTTCAAATCCAAGGATAGCTATCGCGGCGTCTGGTGGTGCCCGCCCTGCGTCGACCTTCTTGAAGCCAAGGAAATCTGGATTGTTGAAGGTATCTTCGACGCCATCGCCCTGGTGCATAACGACATCGCGGCCGTATCGGCAATGTCGTCCAATGCGTTCCCTGGTGACTCACTCAAGGGCCTGATTAAGACCCGCGATGGCGGGAAGTTGCCCAAGCTGGTCTGGGCGCTTGATAACGAGCCCAGCGCCAACGCCTACACCCGACGTTGGGTGCGCGAAGCCCGTGCCCTGGGCTTCGTCTGTGAGTCTGCGCAGATCCCGCAACGCGACGGTCGCAAGTCAGACTGGAACGATCTTCATCAGCGCTGGAGCTTCATCCACGACGACACCAAGCGCGCCGAACAGATCGCTGCTGACCTCAAGCAAGCCCGGCACCAGGGCGCCCTGCTGCTGGCCGAGAGCGCAGCGGAAAAGGCCTTGCTGATGTACGACTGGAACAAGCGCGGGGAATTTCACCTGGGCTTTGCCAACCGCCTGTACTGGTTCAAGTTGGACATGGAGAAGTTCAACCGGGCCATGTCCGACATCGAGGACAGCGAGAATCACGACGACCAGTTGCTCAACCAGGCACAACAGCGCGAAAAGGCGCTGCAGCAATCCGGCAGTGTTGTGGAGATTGCCAACTGCTACCCGCAAGCCCTTTATTTCCAGCGCAACGAAGTAACGGACGAGTCCTGGTACTACCTGCGCGTGGACTTCCCGCACGACTCCGAAAGCGTGAAAAACACTTTCACCAGCGGCCAACTGTCGGCCGCGAGCGAATTCAAAAAGCGACTGCTCGGCATGGCGGCAGGTGCGATGTTTACCGGCAGTGGCCAGCAGCTCGATAAGCTCATGAAGGACCAACTGTTCGGCATCAAAACTGTGTCGACCATCGACTACGTGGGCTACAGCAAGGAATACGCCTGCTACGTCTACGGTGACATCGCGATCAAGGACGGCACCACCTACAAGGTCAACAGCGAAGACTATTTCGAGTTCGGCAAGCTGCGCCTGAAAACCCTGCAGAAAGGCGTCCCCATAAAGCTGCAGCGCGAAGCAAAGGGCTTTGATGAAAAGTGGGTGCAACTGCTGTGGACCTGTTTCGGCGCCCAGGGCTTCGTCGCGCTGGTGTTCTTCTTCGGCTCGCTGTTCTGCGAACAGATCCGCGCCCGTTACCAGTCCTTCCCGTTCCTAGAGGCCACCGGTGAGGCCGGCGCCGGTAAAACCACCCTGCTGAACCTGCTATGGAAGTTACTCGGCCGCGAAGGCTATGAGGGCTTCGACCCCATGAAATCGACCAAGGCCGGACGCTCGCGCCTGATGGGCCAGGTCTCTGGCATGCCGGTTGTGTTCCTGGAAGCAGATCGCCACAGCGATGATCGAGCGCACGCTAAAACCTTTGAGTGGGACGAGCTGAAAGACTTCTTCGGCGGGGGAACCCTGGCTACGAAGGGCGTCAAGACGGCCGGTAACGAGACGTACGAGCCACCATTCCGGGGAACGATCGCAATCAGCCAGAACGCGGCCGTGGTCGCTCACGAAGCGATTATGACGCGAATTGTGAAACTGCACTTTGTACGCCCGACCGTAACACCAGAAAGCCGCGCTGCAGCTGATCAGTTAAACGCTTTGGACGGCGGCACCCTCAGCCACTTCTTATTGCGGGCTGTAGGCAAAGAGTCCGAGGTGCTTGAGCTGTTCGCCCAGCGTATGCCCGAACACGAAGCGAAGCTGCGTCGCCTCCATACCCAATGCTTTGCCTGCGGCACCGCCTATACCAGCGATCAGGGCAACTGCAGCAGTTGCGGCTATGACTTGCGCGGTTACCTCCGTGTCGAGCGCATCAGCAAGAACCACGCGCAACTGCTCTCGCTGTTGGATTGCCTGCGCCTGCTGCTGAAATTAAGCGACCCCCAAGTCGCTGCCACCCAGCGCCAGATTGTGCGGATGGCCATCGAACGCCAGGCCTCGATCAGTTCCGACCATTCGGCCGTGGCCGAGTTTTGGGAGGTGTACGACTACCTCGAATCCTTGAGCGAAGACCCGGTGGTGAACCACAGCAGCGACCCCACCGTGATAGCTATCAACCTCAACGAATTTAGCGAGCGCGCCGCTGAACACAAACAGAAGTTAGCCGACGTGGCTACGTTACGCGATCTGCTTAAAGAGTCACGTTCCCGCAAGTTTCTAGACAGCAACAAGGCGGTACACAGCGCAGTTCGCACTGCGATGAACAGCAAAACACCACTGGCGCCAGGTCGCCCCACGACAGTCAAGTGCTGGATTTTCAAAGCGTAAGGGAGGCTACAACGATGCAAATCCAAGTTTTTATGGACAATGCTGGTGACAGCAAGACGAGCAGGCTGCAGGAGATACAGAACCGGATGGAATGGATGAATGTGGATGAGTTCGCCGTTGTGGCTCAACTATTAGCTGACCATCCATCGACTAGGAACGACAGAACTGTTCGGACTTTCTCACTTGATGGAGCAACACAATGAAAACGTTATTTGTCTTGATGGCCCAATACAACGGTCAGGTGGTCATTCCCTTGGATCGAGTATGTAAGGACTACTTCACTCATCTAACCACCGACATGTTCCAGCGCAAAGTGGGGGCCGGGCAAATCAAGATTCCTATCACTCGTATGGAGCCAAGCCAAAAAAGCGCAAAGGGCATTCACATCACGGACCTTTCCGAATACCTAGATGCGCAACGCGCCGCAGCCGTCAAAGAGAGCAATCAGTTGAACAGCGCGCCACGCGGTAGCTAATTCACTTAAGCGTCCTGGCGCCCAGCTTTACGGGCGCCTGTAGGACTTTTTCCAACCACTTCCAATTTTCGTATGCATCCCCGCGTCCGCGAAGGTGGGTATAGCGCCGCATTGAGTTCCAATCACGATGCCCCGATACACTCGCTACCCGAGGAATGTCCCAGTCCATTTCGAACAGGCGGCTGACACCGTCGTGGCGCAAGTCATGAAAATGCAGATTCTCGATACCAAGTATCTGACAAGCCCTGGTCCATGATGTGGATACAGACTCTGCACTGTACGGAAATATCTCCGGCAGCACCTTCGGCATAGTTTGGAGAATTGCCCAGGCTTCTGGCGGTAAATGGCACCAGACGTCGTTACCAATCTTCTGGCCAGGGTTTTTCATGTCTCGCACCAGTACCCGATGGCCCACCTCATCGAGATCCGTCCACTGAATCCGCGTAATTTCCTCCTGCCGGCGTGTTGAAAACAACGCGAACCCGGTCATCTTGAGCATGTTGATCGACGTTGGGCGGCGCGCTTGGATACCCTGAAAGTGCGTAAGTAACTGGTCTAGTTCATCCAGAGTGGGGCGTCGGTCGCGCTCGCGACTTTTCATGTTGTACCCCAGCTTTTTCAAGACCCGGCGGGCATCCGTCATTGCGTGCGGGTCGACTTCATAGCCCCAGGCAGGCCGAGCGATAGACAGCACTGCGCCCAGATGCGCCAGATCATTGCCAGCCGTCTGTGGTTGTACAGTCCCGCCCTCCTTACCCATGCGCCACAGCGCATACTCCACCAGCACCTGACTGTTAATGTCCTGGTCGTCCAATTTGCCTAGGTACGACTCGCTAATTGCTTTGAGCGTAGCGAGCTTGGTCTTACCCAAAGGTCGGACCTTCTCCATCTCACTCAAATAACGGTCAATCATCTCCTTGACTGTCGCGGCTTTGCGGTTTGCACGCTCGATCGCGCCAGGCTCAGCCAGCTCCGTTTCGCGCTTGCGAGCCCAAGCTTGGGCAGCCTGTTTCCGGGCGAAGGTCTGGCACTCTTGGTAGACTAAGGCCCCTTTGTTTTTAAGGCGGATCTGGACCGTATAACTGACCGATCCGTCGGCCTTCTTTCTTGCTCTAATGGTTGCCATCGTTCCAGTGGTACAAATGAGAAAGTGAGTGGTACATTTTACCACCGGCCTTTAAAAAACGTCTGAAAACGCCTAAAAACGGCCCAGAATTCGCAGAGAAAAATGCTACCTAAAACAGTCACTAAGCCACAGAACACAAGCTCTGCACTGTCTCGGCGGTTTAGCGTTGCGCCCATGATGGACTGGACGGACAGACACTGCCGCTTCTTCCTGCGCCTACTGTCCAAAAACGCCCTCCTCTACACCGAGATGGTCACCACCGGCGCAATCCTCCACGGCGACCACGAACGCTTTCTGCGCCATAACGAGGCCGAGCATCCACTCGCCCTGCAGTTGGGCGGTAGCGTCCCGGCGGACCTGGCCGCCTGCGCCCGCATGGCCCAGGACGCCGGCTACGACGAGGTGAACCTCAACGTCGGCTGCCCCAGCGACCGGGTGCAAAACAACATGATCGGCGCGATCCTGATGGCCCACCCTGCCTTGGTGGCGGATTGCGTAAAGGCGATGCAGGACGCGGTCTCGATCCCGGTAACGGTTAAGCACCGCATCGGCATCAACGGCCGGGACAGTTACGCCGAGCTGTGCGATTTCGTTGGCCAGGTGAAGGACGCGGGCTGCACCAGTTTTACCGTGCATGCGCGAATCGCCATTCTGGAAGGGCTGTCACCGAAGGAAAATCGGGACATCCCGCCCTTGCGCTACGACGTTGCCGCCCAGTTGAAGCAGGATTTCCCTGAACTGGAGATCATCCTCAACGGCGGCATCAAGACCCTCGAACAGTGCCTGGAGCATTTGCAGACGTTCGATGGCGTGATGCTGGGCCGCGAGGCTTATCACAATCCGTATCTGCTGGCCGAGGTGGATCAGCAGCTGCTTGGCAGCACTGCACCTGTTATCTCCCGCGCCGAGGCGCTGGCGCAGTTGCGTCCTTATATAGCCGAACACTTGGCGACAGGTGGCTCGATGCACCACATCACCCGCCACGTACTGGGGCTGGGGACGGGTTTCCCGGGGGCGCGGAAGTTTCGGCAGTTGTTGTCGGTGGATATTCATAAGGCCAGTGATCCGCTGGCGTTGCTGGATAAGGCCGGGGAGTTGCTGGAGGGGCGGTGATTTGGGTGTCAGTGGGTTTATTGGGTGGCTGACACGACGCCTTCGCGAGCAAGCCCGCTCCCACATTTGGATGGGGGGATGTCAGGAAGATGGGGCAAGGCTGCTCCCACCGTTTGATCGGGTGGTCATCGGGCAGTTGGGTTGAACCTGCTGACTGTTTTGGCCTCCTATTGAGCATTAGCCGGTGATTCAAACGGCTGTTTTCAGGTTGTTGCCCTCGCAAACGATCGAATGCATTTGCGCCCTTGAGCGGCTGTCAGCGCTCGGGTAATGTCATCAGACCCACAGGACAGAGCACGCCCATGACTTCCAAGCTGGAACAACTCAAGCAATTCACCACTGTAGTAGCCGATACCGGCGATTTTTCTACCCTCGCCAAGCTCAAGCCACAAGACGCCACTACCAACCCTTCCCTGCTGCTCAAGGCCGCGTCGATCCCAGGCTATGCCAAGCTGCTGGACGAGGCTGTTGCCGACTGCAACGGCGATGTAGGCCTGGCCAGCGACCGTTTTGCGGTAGCCGTCGGCCAGGAAATCCTGAAAGTGGTGCCCGGCCGCATTTCCACCGAGGTGGATGCCCGTCTGTCGTTCGACACTGACGCCGTCCTCAAGCGCGCCCATCGCCTGATCGACCTGTACGACAAGGCCGGCATTGGCCGTGACCGCGTGCTGATCAAGATCGCTTCCACCTGGGAAGGCATCCGCGCCGCCGAGCAGCTGGAAAAGGAAGGCATCCAGACCAACCTGACGCTGCTGTTCTCCTTCGCCCAGGCCGTGGCTTGCGCCGAAGCCGGCGTGTTCCTGATTTCGCCGTTCGTGGGCCGTATCTACGACTGGTACAAGAAGGCCAACGGCAACGACTACACCGGCTCCGAAGATCCGGGCGTGCAGTCGGTGACGCGCATCTACAACTACTACAAGGCCAATGGCTACAAGACCGTGGTAATGGGTGCGAGCTTCCGTAACCTGAGCCAGATCGAAGAGCTGGCTGGTTGTGACCGCCTGACCATCAGCCCGGACCTGCTGGAAAAACTCGCAGCCGACAACGGCAAGCTGGAACGCAAATTGTCGCCAGGCCATGCGGGCGAAGCTCGTGTGCACTTGACCGAAGCGCAGTTCCGTTGGGAATCCAACGAAGATGCGATGGCCACCGAGAAACTGGCCGAGGGCATTCGTCAGTTCGCCCGCGACCAGGAAAAACTCGAAGCGCTGTTGACCGCCAAGCTCTAAAAACGGCGGCGACAAAAAGGGCGGCACCTGTGAGGGTGCCGCCCTTTTTTTGTATTAGCCGATTTCGAGCCGAACTCAGTTAAAAATGTGGGAGGGGGCTTGCTCCCGAATACAGGCGTCAGTCGCTACATTCACTACTGACCCGCCGCTTTCGGGAGCAAGCCCCCTCCCACACTTTGACAGTGTTTCAGCTGGAAATTAGTGCCGCTCCAGCGCATTCACCAGGTCGTGGAACGCCTCGCGGTTGGAGTCGTTCAAGCCCATCAGGATCTTGTGGGCTTCCAGTACCTTGACCCGTACCACTTCCTCGGACTGGTCCTGGGACGGCAGGTCGGTCAGGCATTCCGGGCACGGGATCGGGCGGTCAACGATGTTGAACACTTGATCGAAGCCCATGGACTGCAACAGACGGGTGATGTCTTCGTGGGTGGTGACGACGGTCGGCAGCAGTCCGACCTTCTGCCGAGACAGAATGGACAACTTGGCCAACAGCCCAAGGGTGGTGCTATCGATGCTGCGGGTTTCGGTCAGATCGATCACGATCGCCGAGAAATTCAAGGCTGTGAAAATCCGCTCAATCGTCGCATCCAGCGCCGAACACAAGGTCAGGCGCACTTCACCGACAAACTTCAGGACAAACGTCCCGTCTTGCTCGGCGAATTGGATTCTTCCGGTACTCATCAAAGATTCCTGCTCAACACCAATAGGGCGATATCATCCGGCATCTCCCCTAGCGTGGCCAATCCAAAAACCTGCCGCAGGCCATCCAGGCTGCCGCCCGCCGACCTGACCCGTTGGGGCAAGGCGGCTTCTTTCTCTTTGAGTGTAGGCTCTGGCAAAAGGTCCAGGATACCGTCGGACATCAGCGTCAGGCTGAACGTCGGCGGCAATTCCAGGATGTGGTCTTCGTAGGTGGCTTCATTGAACAAGCCAACCGGCAAACCACGCCCTTCCAGGTAGCGCACACTGTCTGGAGTGTATAAAACCGGCAATGGCAGGTGACCGCCAATGCTGTAGGTCAAAAGACCTGTTTCTTCATCAATCACGCCGCCGACCATCGTCACGTGCTTGCCCAGCTTGCAGCTGATCAGGCCCCGGTTGATGTGGCCCAGCACTTGCGAAGGGGTGAACTCCGGCAAGGTGCCATTGCGCTTGGATTCGAACAACAGCCGTGTGGTCATGAACTTCAACAACACGGTCACGAATGCCGAGGAGGCGCCGTGGCCGGAAACGTCGGCCAGGTAGAACGCGACACGCCGCTCATCAACGCGGAAGTAGTCGACGAAATCACCCGACAGGTACAGCGACGGGATGATCTGGTGGGCAAACTTGAACTCGTCGATGCTCCACGGGCTCACCGGAAGCATGTTCATCTGCACCTGGCGACCGGCGTTCTGGTCTTCCTGGAGCAGGTTCAGGCTGGCTTCGAGTTCGCGGTTGGCGGTTTCGAGCTTTTCACGGTAACGCTGGTTTTCCAGCAGCAACCGTGCACGATCCAGGGCACGGCGTACCGAGTGCTCCAGTACGGCCAAATCTTCCAGGGGCTTGATCAGGTAGTCGGCGGCGCCCAGACGCAAGGCCTCGACGGCATCATTCATCACACCGGCACCGGACACGACAATCACCGGCGTCTGCGGGGAAAGGTCGGTCACCTGGCGAATCAGCTCGAGGCCGCCCACTTGCGGCATGCGCAGGTCGCAGATCACAAGGTCGGGCTTGTCGCGCTCGAATACCTGGAGACCCTGGAGGCCGTTGCTGGCCTGCAGGACGCTGAAGCCACTGTCTTCCAAATAGGCCGCAAGACTCGCGCGCACTACTTCGTCGTCATCGATTATCAGCAGCGTGGCACTGGTTTTCTGCATGTGGGCAAACGGCGCCAGAATTAGGTTGGCGTAGGCAGCTCGACAATGGCCGGGCTTACTACTGGATTCGCTTTCTAGCCTCTCTGTCCTACAAAACGCCGAGTTATTGCCGACGCACAAAGGTAAAGCAGAGGTGCCCTTCTAAGGCGCAGACGGTACTCCCATCCGCCAGGGGTTTCAAGCTCACGGCGATGGTCGCCGGGCGTCTTTACATCGCAAATCACCAGTAGTTATAAGAACGCATAAAACCGCGACTTAAAGTAAGCACGTAACCCACGGATAAACCTCGAATGCCGCCCACAAAAAAGGCGACCCGAGGGCCGCCTTCTTCTTTCAAGCCTGGGGCTTAAAAGTCGTCTACAACCTTGCCATCCTTGACCTTGAACTCGCGGTTCTGCAAGTAGGCGTTGCGGATGAAGGTGTATTTGTCGCCGCTGATCAGCTTCTCGGAGGACAGCAGGCTGGCACGCGTGTCGACGATATTCAGGCCGAAGGTGCTGTTGCGCCAGCCGATATCGTTCATGTAGCGGTACGGCTGGGTGTAGCTGTCCACGTATTTGGACGGCGCGTCACGCAGGGTGCTTGGGCCCAGCAGTGGCAGCATCACGTAAGGACCGCTGTCGACGCCCCAGTAGCCGAGAGTCTGGCCGAAGTCTTCGTCGTTGCGTTGCAGCCCCATTTTGGTGCCGACATCAACAAAACCCAGCACGCCGAACGTGGTGTTCATCAGCAAGCGAGCAGTGTCGACGCCTGCAGCGTGGGGCTTGAGTTGCAGCACGTCGTTGGCAAAGTTGCCGACGTCGCCGATGTTGCGGAAGAAGTTGTGGATCCCGTCCTGCACGAACTGCGGGGTCACGAACTGATAGCCTTGAGCCAATGGCTTGAGGGCATAGGTATCAACGGTATCGTTGAAGGTGAAGATCGGGCGGTTGACGCTTTCCCATGGATCATCTTCCGAGGCCGCCTGGGCTACGAAAGGAACCAGCAAAATACTCGCACATACGGACAGCTGAGCTAGACATTGGCTCCAGCGCATAGCTTGAACTCCTTGAATGGTCTGTCATGGGCGCTATGCCCTGAATGAGGCCGTCAGTATATGACGGAAGTGTCAGATTAGGCAGCCTTGCAGAAATGTCATTCAGCAAATGCACAAAATTCCTACAATTGCTGCGGGTGTAACTTGCTTGTCACCCAAGTCCGGTAGCGTCACTGCTATTTCAGGGACGTCGAAATGCCACACGCCGAGATTGTTAGTGCCAGCACCCCGTCCTTGACGGCCGTACTGTTCGGGCTTAGTGGCTGCCTGGTGGACTTTGGTTCCCAGGCCCGCGCCGATTCCGCGCCTTCCAGCGATACCCATGCCACTGTCGGCGCCCTGAAGATCCTGCGCAGCCTCGAAGAACAGCGCGTCCCTTGTGCATGGCTGGACGAGTTGCCGGCGTCGGTTTCCACACCGCTGGCCGCCGGGCTACCCCGCTGGATCAAGGCTGCCAAGCCCTCCTCCACCCGCTGGCCGGCGCCTCACGCCTGCTGGCAGGCCCTGATGGAACTGAATATCGAACGCCTGGAAGGCTGCGTCCTGGTCAGCGGCGAGCCACGCCTGCTGCAATCGGGGCTCAATGCCGGGCTGTGGACCATTGGCCTGGCATCCTGTGGCTCATTGTGCGGGCTTTCGCCGCAGCAATGGCAAGCACTCAGCGAGAAGGAACGCGAGCATAAGCGCGCCAAAGCCACTGTCGCGCTCTATGGCCTGGGCGTGCATTCGGTGATTGACCACCTGGGCGAACTGCAGACCTGCCTGGCCGACATCAGCCTGCGCCAGCTCAAAGGCGAGAAGCCCTGATCGAGATCATGCACAGTAGGCGCCAGTGGATTAATCTACAGGTCAGCCCATAGACCTTTCCCGGCGTGCCGCGGTCTATGTCAGTGCCTATCGATAAAAGGAAGAACGCCATGCCTGCCCGCGAACAACTGCAAGAACAGGTCAAAATTTTGCGCGAGCAATTGGATCAGAATCCAGAAATGCCCCTCGAACAGCGCGAAGAGCTGCAAACATTGATTGCTGAACTGGAAGTTCAGGAGCCACTGGAAGGTGCCATTCAGGATCCAAGCATCGCCGATGGTGTGAACCTGGCGGTAGAACGCTTCGAACTCGACCACCCGGGTATTGCCGGGACCTTGCGCAATATTGTGGTGACCCTGGGTAACATCGGGATTTAATAGCCCGACACCTATCAAATGTGGGAGCGGGCTTGCTCGCGAATGCGGTCCGTCAGCTGATACATATGCTGGCTGATACACCGCTTTCGCGAGCAAGCCCGCTCCCACATTTATTTTGGGTGAAGGCTACTGTCGAGCCAGCCGCAGGTTCTGGAACTGCAGATCTTCCGTACTGCGGTACGGGTTGATATCGAGCCCGCCACGCCGCACATACCGCGCATACACCGTCAGTTTCTCCGGCTTGAGCAAGCGCTGCAGGTCGAGAAAGATCCGCTCCACGCACTGTTCATGGAAGTCCGAATGCTGGCGGAAGCTCACCAGGTATTCCAGCAGGCTGGCATGATCCAGCGCCGCGCCGCGGTACTCCACCGCCACACTGCCCCAGTCAGGCTGGCTGGTCACCGGGCAGTTGGACTTGAGCAGATGACTGTGGACGCTCTCCTCCACCACGCGCGAATCGTCGCAACGCAGCAGTTCCGGGCGCGGGTGCTCGTAGTTGCTGACGGTAATGTCCAGGTCATCAATGCACACACCCGGCAACGCGACCACGCCTTCGGCTTCAACCTCGCCCAGGCTGCGGATGCGCACGCCAACCGGCTTGCCGGCCGCTGCACTCAGGTCGGTGCGCAAAGTCGCTTCAAGGCTTTGCACATCGGCAAACGCGGTTTGGTTCAGCGAGTTGAGGTACAACTTGAACGACTTCGACTCGATGATGTTCGGCGAGTCGGCCGGGATACTGAATTCACCGATGGCCACCACGGGTTTGCCGGATGGCAGCAGCCAGGACAGTTCGAAGCAGTTCCAGAAATCCACGCCTTTATACGGCAGGGTCTCGGCACTCAGGCCCAGCTCGGCCCACTTGGCGGCGCGAGGAATCGGGAACAGCAACGACGGGGTGTAGGTGGAGATGTATTCACTGGACTTGCCCAGCGGCGAATGTTCGGCTGCGGGATGCATGGCGGAAACCTGGCTAAATAAACGCCGCCATTCTACCCGCCTTTGCCCGTCAATGGCTTACTGGCTGACGGTCAGCTTGCCGACCATGCCCGCCTGGTAATGCCCCGGAATGTTGCAGGCAAACTCCAAGCCGGTGGCCTTGGTGAAGGTCCAGGTCAGCTCGGCGGTCTTGCCTGGCTCTACCAACACGCTGTTGGGGTCGTCGTGCTTCATGCCTGCCATATCACCATGCCCCATCGCACTGTGGTCCATTTTGCCCATGCCGGTCGCCGTCAGCATGCCGCTGGCCTGCATCTGCAGCATCTCTTTCTGATGCGCTGCGTGCATGGCGGCATCGCCAAGGTTGAATTCATGAAGCAACTGGCCTTTGTTGACCAGCACAAAGCGCACAGTCTCACCGGCTTTTACATCAATAGCCTTGGGCGAAAAGGAAATGTCCTGCAGCACCACTTCCACGGTGCGCGTGGCCTTGGCGGCGGGCGCGGCCTCACCGAAGGCGAAGGTTTCAGCCGGGGATGCCAGCACCGGAAGACTCATCGCCATCAGGCAGCCCGCCAACAACCAGGATTTACGTAAAAACATGCTCACACTCCAAAGGTTCGGAATCAGTCTGTGGGACACTTTACGAACGCGCCGCTGCCAGCCAGCTGACTGCCAGATTACAACTTTGTCAGCTTGAGCCGGCTGCCGGATGTGCGCGGTATAACGTCTGTGTTCCCGTAAAACCATGAGCCGCCCATGAAACTGCTGATCGTCGAAGACCAACCGAAAACCGGCCACTACTTGCGCCAGGGGCTGGCCGAGGCCGGGTTCAACACCGAGCTGGTGGCCGACGGCACCAGCGGCCAGCACCTGGCGCTGACCGGTGACTACGACCTGTTGATCCTCGATGTGATGCTGCCGGGCCGCGATGGCTGGCAGATCCTCCAGGCCGTACGCAACGCCGGGCTCGACATGCCGGTACTGTTCCTTACCGCGCGGGACGCCGTGGAAGACCGGGTGCATGGCCTGGAACTGGGCGCCGACGATTACCTGGTCAAGCCCTTCGCCTTCTCCGAACTGCTGGCCCGGGTGCGCAGCCTGTTACGCCGTGGCAGCAGCCCCCCCCAGGAAACCAGCCTGCAACTGGCCGACCTGCGCATGGACCTGATCCGCCGCCGGGTAGAGCGCGACGGCCAGCGCATCGACCTGACGGCCAAGGAGTTTTCCCTGCTGGAACTGCTGCTGCGCCGCCAGGGCGAAGTACTGCCCAAGTCGCTGATTGCCTCTCAGGTGTGGGACATGAACTTCGACAGCGACACCAACATCATCGAAGTCGCGATCCGCCGCCTGCGCCTGAAGGTCGACGATAACTTCCCCAACAAGTTGATCCACACCGTGCGCGGCATGGGCTACGTGCTTGAGGAGCGGTTCAGTTGATGAAACGGATTTCCCTGACCAGCCGCCTGGCACTGCTGTTTGCTGGCTGTACCGCCGTGGTTTCATTGCTGGCCGGCGTGCTGTTCAACCATGCCAGCGAGGCGCACTTTATCGAGCTGGACCAGCAGTTGCTCGACGGCAAGCTGATAGCGCTGCGCAGCACATTGCAAGGTGCCGACACGCCAGAACGATTTGCCTTACGAGAAACAACGCTGCGAGAAGAACTCAATCGCCAGCCTGACCTGGCCTTGCGCATCACCGCAGGCGATCAGCGCTGGTTCGACGGCGCTCCCGGCATCACCCTGCCCCAGGCGCCTGGCCTGCACAGCGTGCAGAACGCCGGCACCGATTACCGCGTGTACAACGCGCCGCTGATTCCTGGAAACACTGACTCGCCACGCCTGACGCTGATGCTCGACATCACCCACCATCAACACTTCCTGCAACGCATGCAGCATCTGATCTGGCTGACCGTCGGTCTCTCCGCCCTGGCCACCGCCCTGCTCGGCGCCTGGGCCGCCCGCAGCGGGTTGCGACCGCTGAGGCGCATGAGCGAAGTCGCCAGCGGCGTGTCTGCCCACTCCCTGACCCAGCGCCTGCCCCAGGAGCAAATGCCCGCCGAACTGGAGGAACTCGCCCAGTCCTTCAACGCGATGCTTGGCCGCCTGGACGATGCCTTCCAGCGCCTTTCGGCGTTTTCTGCCGACATCGCCCATGAACTGCGCACGCCACTGTCGAATTTGCTGACACAGACCCAAGTCATCCTCACGCAGCCACGGGCGCTGGAGGACTACCGCGAAGCCCTGCACAGCAACCTGGAAGAACTGCAATGGATGGCGCAGTTGGTCAACGACATGCTGTACCTGGCCAAGGCGGACCATGGGCTGCTGGTGCCCAAGCGCGAAACCCTGGTGCTGGCGGACGAGGTGGAGGCATTGCTGGAGTTTTTCGCACCGCTGGCGGAGGACGTCCAGGTGCGGCTGGTTCGGGAAGGCAACGCCAGCACTTCAGGTGACCGCAGCATGTTGCGCCGGGCGATTTCCAACCTGCTGGATAACGCGCTGCGGTTCACCCCGCCGGGTGGCGAAGTCAGCGTGCGGATCGTCGAGGGGATGCAAGGCGTGACGCTGAGTGTGGAAAACACCGGGGAAGGCATTCCCGAGGCATTGTTGCCACGGTTGTTTGACCGGTTTTACCGGGCAGATCCGGCGCGTCATGAAGGGAGCAGCGAACATGCGGGGCTGGGTTTGGCGATTACCCAGTCGATTGTGCGGGCCCATGGGGGGCGGATTTTCTGTGAGTCGGGGGCGGGATGGGCGAGGTTTGTGATGGAGTTGCCGCAGGGGTATTGATGCAAGCTGTAGCGGCCCTTTCGCGAGCAAGCCCGCTCCCACATTTTGACCGGGTGCATTCAGGAAGAACGCGGTCAAAATGTGGGAGCGGGCTTGCTCGCGAAGGCGGTCTTAAGAATTACGAATACCTGAGGGCATGCGCCGGCTCAATCTTCGCCGCCCGATACGCCGGATAGATGGTCGCCAAAAAGCTCAACACAAACCCCGCCGAGCAAATCAGCAACACATCCCCACCCTGCAACTGCGAAGGCAGGTTGCTGACGAAATACACGTCCGAACTGAAGATATGCTGCCCGGTGACCCGCTCCAGCCAACCCACCAGTTCACTGACGTTCAGCGCCGCAATCACGCCGAGGATGCCACCGATCAAGGTACCGACGATCCCGATCACCGTCCCCTGCACCATGAAGATCGCCATGATCTGCCGCGGCGTGGCGCCAATGGTGCGCAGGATCGCAATGTCGGCGCCCTTGTCGTTCACCACCATGATCAAGGTCGCGATGATGTTGAACGCCGCCACCGCGACGATCATCAGCAACAGCAGGCCGATCATGGTTTTTTCCATCTTCATCGCGCTGAACAGGCTGCCCTGGGTGTGGGTCCAGTCGTCGGCCTTGTAGTCGGCGCCGAGGCTGGCGGCGATATCCGCCGAGACCTTGGGTGCGGCATACAAGTCTTTCACCGCCAGGCGCACGCTTTGCACCTGGTTCGGCTCCCAATGCTGTATCTCGGCGGCGTCGGCCATGTGGATCAGGGCCATGGAGCCATCCAGCTCCGCGCCCACCTTGAACACACCCACCACGTTCAAACGCTGCATACGCGGGGTGATGCCACCGGGCGCACTGCTGATTTCCGGTACGATCAGGGTCAGCTTGTCACCGACATTCAGGCGAAAACGCCGGGCGGTGATTTCGCCGATCACCACACCGAACTCGCCCGGCTTCAGGTCTTCCAGATGGCCCTGGACAATATGTTGGGCCACGATCGACACCTTGCCTTCCTGGGCCGGATCAACGCCACTGATCTCGATCGGCTGCATCGCGCCCTTGTAGGAGAGCATGCCGTCCATCTGTGTGAACGGTACGGCAGCAGTGACTTCCGGATTCTTCATCGCGGCATCTGCCACCGGCTGCCAGTCGCTGATCGGCTTCACGCCAACGATGGTCGCGTGGGGCACCATGCCGAGGATGCGTGAGCTCATTTCCCGCTGGAAACCGTTCATTACCGACAACACAACGATCATCGCCAGCACGCCCAGGGCGAGGCCGATCATCGAGGTCATCGAGATAAACGAAACAAAACGGTTGCGGCGCTTGGCGCGGGTATAGCGCGTGCCGATGAAAATCGATAACGGTCTGAACATTCGCGGGCACCGTTGAAAAAATAGAAAACCCGGCGCCGGGCGCCGGGCTTGAAACAGGTCAGATGGCGACCAGATGACCTTCCTGCAGGTGCAGCACACGGTCCATCTGGCGGGCCATGCTCATGTCATGGGTCACCACCAGGAACGCAGTGCGCATCTGGGTGCTCAACTCCAGCATCAAGTCCTTGATGCCCTGGGCGGTATGGGAGTCGAGGTTGCCGGTTGGCTCGTCGAGCATCACCAGGCCCGGGTTGTTGACCAGGGCACGGGCAATTGCCACACGCTGGCGCTCGCCGCCGGACAACTCAGCCGGCTTGTGCTCCAGGCGATGGCCCAGGCCGACGCGCTCCAGCAACGCCTGGGCACGCTGGCGTGCTTCCGGGATCGCGGTCTTGCCGATCAACAGCGGCATGCAGACGTTTTCCAGGGCGGTGAACTCGGGCAGCAAGTGGTGGAACTGGTACACAAAACCCAGCGAACGGTTGCGCAACTGGCCACGGGCCTTCTCGCCCAGGGCCGACAACTCTTCGCCGGCCAGCCAGACGCTGCCCTGGGACGGCGTATCAAGGCCGCCCAACAGGTTGAGCAAGGTACTTTTACCGGAACCGGAACTGCCGACGATCGCCACGCGTTCGCCCGGGTGCAGTTCCAGCTGCAGGTTGGACAGCACCACCACGGACTCCGGGCCTTCCTCGTAGGATTTGCCCAGGTTGCGGCAGCTCAGGATTGCTTTTTCACTCATGCCCGATTCACTCATAACGTAAAGCCTGCGCCGGCTGGGTACGTGCCGCGCGCCAGGCTGGATACAGGGTGGCAAGGAAACTCAGGACCAACGCGGCGCCGCCGACCATCAATACGTCCTGGCTCTGCACCTGGGACGGCAAGTAGTCGATGAAGTAGACGTCGGAGTTCAAGAATTTGTGGCCGATCAACACTTCCAGCCCGGCGATAGCAGCGCTGACGTTCAGCGCGGCGAGAATCCCCACCACGGTGCCGATCAAGGTGCCGACGACGCCGATCACCGTGCCCTGGACCATGAAGATCGCCATGATCTGCCCCGGCGTGGCGCCAAGGGTGCGCAGGATCGCGATGTCGCCCTTCTTGTCGTTCACCACCATCACCAGCGTGGAGATGATGTTGAAGGCGGCGACGGCGACAATCAGCAGCAACAGCAGGCCGATCATGGCTTTTTCCATGCGTATGGCCTGGTACAGGTTGCCGTGGGTACGGGTCCAGTCGCGGGCGTAGTACTGGTTTTCACCCAGGTGCTGGGCAATTTCCCACGAGGTACGCGGCGCGTCGAACAGGTCGTTGAATTTCAGGCGCAAGCCCTGGACCTGGTCCGGCTTCCAGCGATGCAGGCGGGCCAGGTCGGTCAGGTTGGTCAGGCCCAGGTAGCCGTCGATCTCACCGGCGCCGACATGGAAGATGCCGACCACGGTAAAGCGCTTCATGCGCGGGAACATGCCCGCCGGAGTCACGGTGACTTCCGGCGCGACGAAGGTCAGCTTGTCGCCGATGCCCACGCCGAGCTTGGCCGCCGCCTTGTCGCCGATAGCGATGCCAAAGCTGCCGGGCGACAAGTCGTCCAGTTTGCCCTGTTGCATGAAGTTATCGATGATCGAGACATTGCGTTCCTGCGCCGGGTCGATGGCATTGAGCAGGACTTTCTGCACCTTGCCGTCGTTGGTCAACAGGCCCTGCATCTGGGTGAAGGGCGCAACCGCCAGCACTTTGGGGTTCTGCTTGACCTTCGCGGCCAGGCTTTGCCAGTCGCTGATGGGCTCACCCGACTCGATGGTCGCGTGGGGCACCATGCCCAGCACGCGGGTGCGCATCTCATGATCGAAACCGTTCATCACCGACAGCACCACAATCATCACGACAACGCCAAGGGCGAGCCCGATCATCGAGGTCAGGGAAATGAACGACACAAAATGATTGCGACGTTTTGCACGGGTATAACGCGTGCCAATAAATACGAAGAGAGGTCTGAACATGTCGGGGCTTGTTCGGAGGAAAAGAAGACGTCCTTGTGGCGGGGTCAGGTAAGCAGCTTTACACTCAGACCATCACCGCTGCCTTGGGTTCGCCATGTCGACATTAGATGAAGAAGATCGCCGCGAATACTACCGTATCGAGGACATGATCGCACTGGAAATTACCCCACTGTCGGGCCCGGAAGCGCTGAGCAAGGAAGTGTTGCTGGATGATTCGCCGCTGTTCAATCTGCTCAGCGAGTTGCACCTGAGTGAATTTGAATCCCAGCATTTGCTGCGCCAGATTGGCGAGCGGGACCGCACCCTGGCCGCCTTCCTCAAAGTGCAGAACAAACGCATGGATTTGCTCAGCCAGATCATGGCGCAAAGCCTGCTGGGCGAGATCGGTACGCCGCAGCCCGTGGTCATCTCCGAAGGCGGCATCGAATTTCTGAACCCCACGGCGATCCAGCCCGACAGTCACCTGGCGGTCAAACTGGTGCTGATGCCGCAAGCCCTCGGGCTGTTGCTGCGAGCCAAGGTTACCCATTGCGATGCCAAGACCGGTGGCTTTGAAATCGGCACGGAATTCGAAGCCATGACCGATGCCCAACGCCAGTTGCTGGCGCGCTACATCCTGCAGAAACAGGCCCAGGAACGGCGCCTGGCGCGGGAAAAAAGCGACGAATCCGACACCTGAATACGATCATTGAATGGCGCGTCGCGTCATCCATCCAGCCAGGAACCCTGGCGTAAAGGAGCAACTGTGACCCTGATTTATGGCCACCGCGGTGCCAAAGGCGAAGCACCGGAAAACACCCTGACCAGCTTCCAGGAATGCCTCAAGCACGGCGTGCGCCGCTGCGAACTGGATTTGCACCTGTCCATGGACGGCGAGCTGATGGTCATCCACGACCCGACGCTCAAGCGCACCACCGACCGGCGCGGCAAGGTCGTCGAGTACTCAGCCGCCGACCTGGTCAAGATGGACGCGCGCAAAGGCGGCCCGGGCTGGGTCAACCCTTGCCCGATCCCGCGCCTGGAAGAGCTGTTCGAACAGTGCGACTTCGACCACTGGCAACTGGAAGTCAAAAGTGCATCGCGCACCCGCGCGGCAACCACCGTGCTGGCAATCCGTGAAATGGCTCAGCGTTTCGGGCTGATGGACAAGGTCACCGTGACCTCAAGCTCGCGGGAAGTGTTGAAAGCGGCGCTGGACCTCACCCCGGACCTGTCCCGCGGGCTGGTAGCCGAATACGCCTGGCTCGACCCGTTGAAGGTCGCGGCCAACTATGGCTGTGAGATTCTGGCGTTGAACTGGACGTTGTGCACCCCTGAGCGTCTGGAAAAAGCCCAGCGCCAGGGTTTGCACGTGTCCGTGTGGACCGTCAACGAACCCGCGCTGATGCGCAGGCTCGCCGACTTCGGCGTAGATAGCCTGATTACAGACTTTCCCGGTTTGGCCACTGCCACCCTCGGGAATTACTGAAATCGGTCTCCCCGGCCGGCTCAGGCCACCGGCCGGAGCCGCTCAAAAAAGCCGGTTGAGGCCGTCGTAGGCCGCTACCCGATAGGCTTCAGCCATGGTCGGGTAGTTGAACGTGGTGTTGACGAAATACTTGAGGGTATTCAGTTCACCCGGCTGGTTCATGATCGCCTGGCCGATGTGCACGATCTCCGACGCCTGATAGCCGAAGCAATGCACGCCGAGCACTTCCAGGGTCTCGCGGTGGAACAGGATCTTCAGCATGCCCTGGGGCTCACCGGCGATCTGCGCGCGCGCCATGCTCTTGAAGAACGCCTTGCCGACCTCATAAGGCACCTTGGCCTTGGTCAGTTCGTGCTCGTTCTTGCCGATCGAGCTGATCTCGGGAATCGTGTAGATCCCGGTCGGCACGTCGTTGACGTAGCGCCAGCTGCCGTTGTCGACAATGCTGCCAGCGGCCGAGCGGCCCTGGTCATGGGCGGCACTGGCCAGGCTCGGCCAGCCGATCACGTCACCGGCACCGTAGATGTTCGGTACGCAGGTGCGGTAGTTCTCGTCGACTTCGATCTGGCCACGGCTGTTGACCTTCACACCGATGTTTTCCATGCCCAGCTTGTCGGTGTTGCCGGTACGGCCGTTGCACCACAGCAAGGCGTCGGCCTTGATCTTCTTGCCGGATTTCAGGTGCAGGATCACACCGTTGTCCAGGCCTTCGACCCGCTCGTACTCTTCGTTGTGGCGCACGGTGATGTTGTTGTTGCTGAAGTGGTAACTCAACGCCTGGGAAATTTCCGAGTCGAGGAAGCTCAGCAACTGGTCGCGGTTATCCACCAGCTCGACCAATACACCCAGGCCGCTGAAGATCGAGGCGTATTCACAGCCGATCACGCCGGCGCCGTAGATGATCAGTTTGCGCGGGGTGTGGCCCAGGCTGAGGATGGTGTCGCTATCGTAGATACGCGGGTGGTGGAAATCGATATCCGCCGGGCGATACGGACGCGAGCCGGTGGCGATGATGATGTGCTTGGCTACCAGCTTCTCGACCACGCCGTTGGCGCAGACCACTTCGACGGTTTGCTCGTCGGCGAAGCTGCCGGTGCCGAAGAACAGGTCGACGCGGTTACGGGCATAGAAGCCGGTACGCGAGGCAACCTGTTTGGAAATGACTTTTTCAGCGCTCTTGAGCACGTCCGGGAACGAGAACCAGCGCGGCTCACCAATGGCCCGGAACATCGGGTTGGTGTTGAACTGCATGATCTGGCGCACCGAGTGACGCAAGGCCTTGGACGGGATGGTACCCAGGTGGGTGCAGTTACCGCCGACCTGGCGACGGCTATCGACCATCGCCACCTTGCGCCCTGCTTTGGCGGCGTTCATCGCCGCACCTTCTCCAGCTGGGCCGGAACCCAGTACCACCACGTCGTAGTTGTAGACAGCCATGCGTACTCCTCAGAACAGGCCAGGGCGCACGGTTGGACGCCTGGCTAAATCATGCCGCGGCCAGCGGTCATGAAGGATCAATGTGGCTCAAGTGTGTGAGCCGGGGCACAGTCTATAGAACGCTCAACGTCGCGCACATTAACCCTTGGTCGCGTCGTAGGCCAGTTTTGCCTTTACTACACGGCGCTCGTTATTGAATTAACCTGTAGGCAAGCACCTTTTCAGGACTGGCCATTATGAAGCATGTCGTCATTTGTTTATTGCTGATGTTTTCGGTCCCGGTTCTGGCGAATGAGGCTGATCGCCTCAAACAAGCCGATTTTCCGCCGCAATCTCATCAACTGGTGCTGAAAAACCAGGCCGTCCTGACCTACCTCTGGGCAGACGTCTATGCGGCGGCATTGTTCGCCCAGGCTGACCTGAGCGCCAAACAAGCCCTGGATCAGCAAAAAGACCTGCGCCTGGAGCTGTATTACTTTCGCGACATCGACCGCAACGATGTGATCAAGGCCGCCACCGCCACCCTCGAACGTCAGCAAACACCCGCCACCCTCGCCCGCCTGAAGCCTGAACTGGATCAATTGCACAAAAGCTTCCGCAACATCCGCAGCGGCGACCGTTATGCGCTGGACTTCCAGCCTCAGCGCGGCCTGAACCTGGAAATCAACGGCACGGTGGTGTTCAGCAGTCGCAATGACGAGCTGGCCAAGGCTTACCTGGGAATCTGGCTGGCACCAAAAGGCTTGTCCGACAGCCTGCGTAACACCCTCCTCAACTGATCGCAAAAACCCTGTGGGAGCGGGCTTGCTCGCGAATGCGGTGTGTCAGTGGCTCATAAGCTGACTGACACACCGCATTCGCGAACAAGCCCGCTCCCGCATTGTATTTTCATCACCGGGAGGCCTGCGGCAATTTGCCAGCTTGCTATCGGTTTTTTGTTGCCTGTGGTGGCTTATACACATATCGTTACAAAACTGTTCAGCGCCAGCCTCGTGCCAAGGCTTTAACAGCAAGGACGGTTGCGACCAGGGATTACTAATAAGATAGCCAAAATGAGTGCATGACATGTCCACTACAACGGGCAAGGGCAAGGCGATCTTTCGCGTTGTCAGCGGTAACTTCCTCGAGATGTTCGACTTCATGGTCTATGGCTTCTACGCCACGGCCATTGCCAAGACATTTTTCCCCACCGACAGCGCGTTCGCGTCCCTGATGCTGTCCCTGGCGACCTTTGGTGCCGGGTTCCTGATGCGTCCGCTGGGCGCGATTTTCCTCGGTGCCTATATCGACCGTCACGGCCGTAAAAAGGGCCTGGTGATCACCCTGGCGATGATGGCCGCCGGTACCGTGCTGATCGCCTGCGTTCCCGGGTATGCCACCCTGGGTGTCGCGGCGCCGCTGATCGTGTTGTTCGGCCGCCTGCTGCAAGGTTTCTCCGCCGGTGTCGAACTGGGCGGCGTGTCGGTGTACCTGGCGGAAATCGCCACTCCAGGCCGTAAAGGCTTCTTCGTCAGTTGGCAGTCCGCCAGCCAGCAAGCTGCGGTGGTATTCGCCGGCCTGCTGGGCGTAGGCCTCAACCACTGGCTCAGCCCGGAAGAAATGGGTGACTGGGGCTGGCGCGTGCCGTTCCTGATCGGCTGCCTGATCGTGCCGGTGATCTTCGTGATTCGTCGCTCCCTGGAAGAAACCCCGGAATTCCAGGCGCGCAAACACCGCCCTACCCTGCAGGAAATCGTCCGCTCGATCGGCCAGAACTTCGGCATCGTCATCGCCGGCATGGCGCTGGTGGTGATGACCACCGTGTCGTTCTACCTGATCACCGCCTACACCCCGACCTTCGGCAAGGCCGAACTGCACCTGTCGGACTTCGACGCGCTGCTGGTCACTGTGTGCGTGGGCATCTCCAACTTCATCTGGCTGCCGGTGATGGGGGCGGTGTCCGACAAGATCGGGCGTAAACCCCTGCTGCTGGGGGCGACGATTCTGGCGATCCTCACCGCTTATCCAGCGCTGTCCTGGCTGGTGGCCAACCCGAGTTTCAGCCATCTGCTGATCGTGCTGCTCTGGCTGTCGTTCCTGTATGGCTCGTACAACGGCGCGATGGTTGTAGCGCTGACCGAGATCATGCCGGTAGAAGTGCGCACCACCGGTTTCTCCCTGGCCTACAGCCTGGCGACGGCAACCTTTGGTGGCTTTACTCCGGCGGCGTGTACCTACCTGATCCACGTGCTGGACAACAAGGCCGCACCGGGCATCTGGCTCAGCGGCGCGGCGGTGCTGGGCTTGATCGCCACATTGATTCTGTTCAAGGGCAACCGGCATGAACTGCGTACCGCGCAGGCCTCTGTAGTCGGCGGCGCTTGATAGGTCGCTTTCGCGAGCAAGCCCGCTCCCACATTTGAAATGTATTCACAAATCAAAATGTGGGAGCTGGCTTGCCTGCGATGAGGCCGGTACAAGCAACACAAAAACAACAGACATAAAAAAGCCCCGAACCAGTCGGGGCTTTTTCATTTACCGCTGATGCTTAGCGCGGGAATGCTGGCGGGTTAACCCCGGCCATGTCTTCCATCACACGAACCACCTGGCAGCTGTAACCGAATTCGTTGTCGTACCAGACGTACAGAACAACGCGGTTGTCTTGAGTGATGGTCGCTTCAGCGTCCACCACACCGGCGTGGCGCGAGCCCACGAAGTCGGTGGAAACCACTTCCTGCGAATTGACGAAGTCGATTTGCTTGTGCAGATCGGAGTGCAGCGCCATGTAGCGCAGGTACTCGTTCATCTCTTCACGGGTGGCGGCTTTCTCAAGGTTCAGGTTGAGAATGGCCATCGACACGTTCGGCGTCGGAACACGGATCGCGTTACCGGTCAGCTTGCCGGCCAGCTCAGGCAGGGCCTTGGCAGCAGCGGTGGCAGCACCGGTCTCGGTGATCACCATGTTCAGCGCGGCACTACGGCCACGGCGATCGCCCTTGTGGAAGTTGTCGATCAGGTTCTGGTCGTTGGTGTACGAGTGAACCGTTTCAACGTGACCGTTAACGATGCCGAACTTGTCATTCACAGCCTTCAGCACCGGCACGATGGCGTTGGTGGTGCAGGAAGCGGCGGACACGATCTTGTCGTCAGCGGTGATTTCACCGTGGTTGATGCCGTGCACGATGTTCTTCAGCTTGCCCTTGCCAGGCGCAGTCAGGACAACGCGATCGATACCCGGGCACGCCAGGTGCTGGCCCAGGCCCTCGGCGTCACGCCACACACCGGTGTTGTCCACCAGCAGTGCGTCCTTGATGCCGTACTGGGTGTAATCCACCTCAGACGGGTTCTTCGCGTAGATCACCTGGATCAGGTTACCGTTGGCGGTGATGGTGTTGTTTTCTTCGTCGATGACGATGGTGCCGTTGAACGGACCGTGGACCGAGTCACGACGCAGCAGGCTCGCGCGCTTGGTCAGGTCGTTTTCAGCACCTTTACGCACCACGATGGCACGCAGGCGCAGGCCGTCGCCGCCACCGGTTTTTTCGATCAGGATGCGCGCCAGCAGGCGGCCGATACGACCGAAACCGTACAGCACAACGTCGGTGCCTTTGCGGGCTGCGGCGTTTTGCTGGCCAACCACGTCGGCCATTTCTTCACGTACGAACTGCTCGGCGGTGCGGCCAGCGCCTTCCTTGCGGAATTTATAGGCCAGCTTGCCCAGGTCTACCGAAGCCGCGCCGAGCTTGAGCTCGCTCATGGCTTTAAGCAGAGGGAATGTTTCGTGGACGGAGAGTTCGCTATCGTCGGCAGAACGATGGCGAGCAAAGCGATGAGCCTTGAGAATCGCGATGACTGATTGGTTGATCAGGCTGCGGCCATAGATCGAGCTCACCACGTTGTTATTGCGGTATAGCTGACCGATAAGCGGAATCATCGCTTCAGCGAGTGCTTCACGGTCGATCCATTCACCAAGACACTGGTCGGGCTTCTGAGTCACGGGAACCTTCCACATGTAGGGGCAGAAAAAAGGGGCTACATTATGCCGCCCGACCGCCCTCGGAGCAATGCGCGGCCCGCAACAAAACCCCTTGCAAAAAAATATCGCCCCTCTGCAGCCCAGTAAATACGCGGCTTCCAGCGCACCCCCTGTTGGACCAATGTGACAAAGTGTCCGTAACCCTCCGAAACATACACCGATTTCGGCACTACATAATGAGTCAAAAGGCACCTTTGTTTGTCTTAGCCACTACATTTCCTACAAACCGTAATAGGCTCAGTCAGCAACTGACAGGCGGCACTCCGGGCCGTTACAATTACCGACTTTGTCGCAACGCTTGGAGCTCAACCTTCCGTGCCCGTTCTGCGTCTACCGCTTCTCCCTGCCGCGGCAGGTAAACAGCACTGGGGCAATCTGCCCGGTGCCGCCCTGAGCCTGGCCATCGCCGAGGCTGCCAGCGCTGCCAAGCGCTTTACCCTGCTGCTCACCGCCGACAGCCAAAGTGCCGAGCGGCTGGAACAGGAGCTGAGTTTCTTCGCCCCCGATTTGCCGGTACTGCATTTCCCGGACTGGGAAACCCTGCCCTACGATCTGTTCTCGCCGCACCAGGACATCATTTCCCAGCGCATCGCCAGCCTGTACCGCTTGCCGGAACTGGCCCACGGCGTGCTGGTGGTGCCGATCACCACGGCCCTGCACCGCCTGGCACCGACCAAGTTCCTGCTGGGCAGCAGCCTGGTGCTGGATATCGGCCAGAAGCTCGATGTGGAGCAAATGCGCACCCGGCTTGAGGCCAGCGGTTATCGCTGCGTCGACACGGTGTACGAGCACGGTGAGTTCGCCGTGCGTGGCGCGTTGATCGACCTGTTCCCGATGGGCAGCAAACTGCCCTACCGGATCGACCTGTTCGACGACGAAATCGAAACCCTGCGCACCTTCGATCCGGAAAACCAGCGCTCCATCGACAAGGTGCAGTCGATCAAGCTGCTGCCGGCCCGGGAGTTCCCGCTGCAAAAAGACGCGGTCACGCGCTTCAAGGCACGTTTCCGCGAGCGCTTCGACGTGGATTTCCGTCGCTGCCCGATCTTCCAGGACTTGAGCAGCGGGATTACCCCCGCCGGTATCGAGTATTACCTGCCGCTGTTCTTCGACGAAACCTCCACGCTCTTCGACTACCTGCCTCAGGACACCCAGGTGTTCTCGCTGCCAGGCATCGAACAGGCAGCGGAGAATTTCTGGAATGACGTGCGCAACCGTTATGAAGAACGCCGCGTCGACCCGTCCCGTCCTTTATTGCCACCGGCCGAGCTGTTCCTGCCGGTGGAAGACTGCTTCGCCCGCCTGAAAAACTGGCCGCGGGTAGTCGCCAGCCAGCAGGACGTGGATGCAGGCGCCGGCCGCGAGCGCTTCCCGGCGCAAGCGCTGCCGAACCTGGCGATTGAAGCCAAGGCCAACCAGCCGCTGGAAGCACTGTCGAATTTCCTCGGTGACTTCCCCGGCCGCGTGCTGTTTACCGCCGAGTCCGCCGGGCGCCGCGAGGTGCTGCTGGAGTTGCTGGAACGCCTGAAGCTGCGGCCGAAAACCGTCGACAGCTGGCCGGACTTTGTCGCGAGCAAGGACCGCCTGGCGATCACCATCGCACCGCTGGACGAAGGCCTGCTGCTGGACGACCCGGCCCTGGCACTGATTGCCGAAAGCCCGCTGTTCGGTCAACGGGTGATGCAGCGCCGCCGCCGGGAAAAGCGCGCCGATGCCAACAACGACGCAGTGATCAAGAACCTCACCGAACTGCGCGAAGGCGCGCCGGTGGTGCATATCGACCACGGCGTGGGCCGTTACCTGGGCCTGCAGACCCTGGAGATCGACAACCAGGTGGCCGAATTCCTCACCATGGAATACGCCGAGGGCGCCAAGCTTTATGTGCCCGTGGCCAACCTGCACCTGATCGCCCGCTACACCGGCAGCGACGACGCCCTCGCGCCGTTGCACCGCCTGGGCTCCGAGACCTGGCAGAAAGCCAAGCGCAAGGCCGCCGAACAGGTACGCGATGTGGCCGCCGAGTTACTCGACATCTATGCCCGCCGCGCCGCCCGCGAAGGTTATGCGTTTGCCGACCCAAAAGCCGACTACGCCACCTTCAGCGCCGGCTTCGCCTTCGAAGAAACCCCGGACCAGCAAACCACCATCGACGCCGTGCGCGCCGACATGCTGGCGCCCAAGCCGATGGACCGCCTGGTGTGCGGCGACGTGGGCTTCGGCAAGACCGAAGTGGCAATGCGCGCAGCGTTTATTGCGGTGCACGGTGGCCGCCAAGTGGCGATCCTCGTGCCGACCACCCTGCTCGCCCAGCAGCACTACAACAGCTTTCGCGACCGCTTTGCCGACTGGCCGGTGACTGTGGAGGTGATGAGCCGCTTCAAATCGGCCAAGGAAGTGAATGCGGCCATCGCCGACCTGGCGGAAGGCAAGATCGACATTGTCATCGGCACTCACAAGCTGCTGTCGGATGACGTGAAGATCAAGAACCTCGGGCTGGTGATCATCGACGAAGAGCACCGCTTCGGGGTTCGCCAGAAAGAACAGCTCAAGGCCCTGCGCAGTGAAGTCGACATCCTGACGCTCACCGCCACGCCGATTCCGCGCACGCTGAACATGGCGGTGTCGGGCATGCGCGACCTGTCGATCATCGCCACGCCGCCGGCGCGCCGGTTGTCGGTGCGCACCTTCGTCATGGAGCAGAACAAAAGCACGGTCAAGGAAGCCCTGCTGCGCGAGTTGCTGCGCGGCGGCCAGGTGTACTACCTGCACAACGATGTAAAAACCATCGAGAAATGCGCCGCCGACCTCGCCGAACTGGTGCCGGAAGCACGGATCGCCATCGGCCACGGGCAGATGCGCGAGCGCGAACTCGAACAGGTGATGAGCGACTTCTATCACAAGCGCTTCAACGTGCTGATCGCCTCGACCATCATCGAGACCGGCATCGACGTGCCGAGCGCCAACACCATCATCATCGAGCGCGCCGACAAGTTCGGCCTGGCGCAGCTGCATCAGTTGCGCGGCCGGGTCGGGCGCAGCCACCACCAGGCGTATGCCTATCTGCTGACACCGCCGCGCCAGCAGATCACTTCCGACGCCGAGAAGCGCCTGGAAGCGATCGCCAACACCCAGGACCTCGGCGCCGGCTTTGTGCTGGCCACCAACGACCTGGAAATCCGCGGCGCCGGCGAACTGCTGGGCGACGGCCAGAGCGGGCAGATCCAGGCCGTCGGCTTCACCCTGTATATGGAAATGCTCGAGCGCGCGGTGAAGTCCATCCGCAAGGGCGAACAACCGAACCTCGACCAACCGCTGGGTGGCGGCCCGGAGATCAACCTGCGCCTGCCGGCGCTGATCCCCGAAGACTACCTGCCGGATGTGCATGCGCGACTGATCCTGTACAAGCGCATCGCCTCGGCCACCGACGAAGAAGGTCTCAAGGACCTTCAAGTGGAGATGATCGATCGCTTCGGCCTGTTGCCGGAGCCGACCAAGAACCTGGTGCGCCTGACCCTGCTCAAACTGCAGGCCGAGCAACTGGGCATCAAGAAGGTCGACGCCGGCCCGCAAGGCGGGCGTATCGAGTTCGAAGCGCAGACGCCGGTGGACCCACTGGTGCTGATCAAGCTGATTCAGGGCCAGCCCAATCGCTACAAGTTCGAAGGGGCTACGCTGTTCAAATTCATGGTGCCGATGGAACGCGCCGAAGAACGCTTTAATACACTGGAGGCGCTGTTTGAGCGCCTCATCCCGAAATCTGCTTGAAGGACGCCCCAATGCGCCTGTTCCGCATTTTGAGCTTGTTGTTGGTGGTCGTTGCGCCTTCGGCGTTCGCCGACAGCCCGTACCTGGTGGAGATGATCCTGGTGCGCCAGAACGCCGAGCCGGTGATCAACAGCCGTGCGGCGCCGGAAAACTGGGACGCCGGTGCACCACGCCTGGGGACTGACAAAATGAGCCCGCCACGACTGGGCAATATTGTCGAGAAGCTGCAAGCCAGCAGCGACTACACCGTATTGCTGCACAAGTCCTGGGAACAGAATCTCGGTGAGCAACCGGTGAAGCTGGCCATCAGCGATGGCCAGGAACAGTTCGGCCAGTTCCCCATCGAAGGCACCCTGAACCTGCAGCTTGGGCGCTTTACCGATATCGACGCGGACTTCTGGGTTAACCAGTTCGACGCCAACGGCAGCGTCATCGCCAGCGAACACCTCAGCCAGCAAGACGTGCGCACCAAGAACAACCAGCTCAACTACCTGGACGGCGGCCACCTCGCCCTGCTGATCAAGATCACTTCGCTGACCGCCAAGCCGCCCAGCGCTCCACCGCCCGATGTCCAGGACTGATCCAGCACCATGCCCCTGACGTCGTCGTTGACCAAACCCCTGGCCCCTTCGTGGGCCAATCGCTTTAAAGAGCAAAGCCTCGAGCGTGGCCGACGCTACGCCCTGGAAAACCGCGTGCGTATCGTCGAGTCCGGCGACAGCACCATCATTGCCAGCTGCGAAGGCTCGGGTGGCAATGTCTACCGCCAGACCATCTCCCTGCGCGAATCCGCCAAGGGCACGTTGATCCTGGTGGACAGCCGCTGCACGTGCCCCGTGCACACCAACTGCAAACACATCGCCGCCGTGCTGCTCAAGGTCCAGGAAACCCTGGCCTACCCGGCGGCGGCCCAGGATGCCGAGTTGCTGGAGAAGCTCCAGGCGGTGCTGGATAACCGCGTGGTGTTGCCGCAAGTGGTGATGGAAGACGTGCAACCGGTGCCGCGCCTGTGGCTGGCGAGCATCGAGTTCAGCGCCTTCGAGCCGCGCAACGGCAAGATGCAGCGTTATATCCAGCATCGCGCAGCGTTGTCCTTCAACTATCTGGGCAACTACGTCAGCGGCCAGAAGAACGCCGACATTATCGTGCGCCAGGAACAGCAGAGCCTGCGGATCAAGCGCCACCCCGAGGTGGAGCAGCAGTTTCGCGAACAGCTGCGCCTGCTGGGCTTCAAGATCGCCACGCGCCAGAGCAAGGCCCTGCCGGAAAGTGCCGGCGAGCTGTTCGAGATGGTCAACGACAGCGCGTGGCTGAACTTCACCCTGAATGCCTCGCCGAACCTGCGCGCCCAGGGTTGGGAACTACAGATCGACGAAGATTTCGGTTTTGACCTGAGCGCCGTCGACGACTGGTACGCCAGCGTCGACGAAGTGCCGGAGCGTGACTGGTTCGACTTGGAGCTGGGGATCATCGTCAACGGCGAACGCCTGAGTCTTCTGCCGATCCTGTTGAACCTGATGCGCTCTCACACCGAGATCCTCAACCCGGAAAAACTCGCCCGGCGCCGTGATGACGAACTGATCCTGGTGAACATTCCCGGCCTGCCCAACGGCCACGGCCCGCTGCAAGTGGCGCTGCCTTATGGCCGGCTGAAACCGGTGCTGGCAACCCTGGGCGAGTTCTACCTGCAAGAGCCCGGCACCACCGCGCTGCGCCTGGCCAAGGCCGACGCGATTCGCCTGAACCCGCTGGAAGACCTGCCGCTGCAATGGGAAGGCGGCGAAAAGATCCGCAACTTCGCCCAGCGCCTGCGGGACATCAAGGATTTCAGCTGCGAAGCGCCGAAAGGCTTGAACGCAACGTTGCGCCCTTATCAACTGGAAGGCCTGAGCTGGATGCAGTCGCTGCGCCAACTCGACGTCGGCGGGATTCTCGCGGATGACATGGGCCTGGGCAAAACCCTGCAAACCCTGGCGCATATTCTCAGCGAGAAAATCGCCGGACGCCTGGACCGCCCGTGCATGGTGGTGATGCCCACCAGCCTGATCCCGAACTGGCTCGACGAAGCGGCGCACTTCACGCCGCAGCTCAAAGTCATGGCGTTGTACGGCGCGGGGCGCAAGAAACATTTCCCTCAGTTGCAGGACTACGACCTGCTGCTGACCACCTACGCCCTGCTGCCCAAGGACATCGAGCAACTGGCCGCCCTGCCCTTGCACGTGCTGATCCTTGACGAAGCGCAGTACATCAAGAACCCCAACAGCAAGGCCGCCCAGGCGGCCCGCGAGCTGAACGCCCGCCAGCGCCTGTGCCTCAGCGGTACACCGCTGGAAAACCACTTGGGCGAGCTGTGGTCGCTGTTCCACTTCCTGCTGCCGGGTTGGCTGGGGGACGTGAAGAGCTTCAACCGCGATTACCGCGTACCGATCGAAAAGCGCGGCAGCGATGTGCGATTGCAGCACCTTAATGGTCGGATCAAGCCGTTCCTGCTGCGTCGCACCAAGGAGCAGGTGGCGACCGAGCTGCCGCCCAAGACCGAGATCATCCAATGGGTCGACCTCAACGAAGCCCAACGCGACGTGTACGAAACCATGCGCCTGGCGATGGACAAGAAAGTCCGCGACGAGATTACCCGCAAGGGTGTGGCGCGCAGCCAGATCATCATCCTGGAGGCGCTGCTCAAGTTGCGCCAGGTGTGCTGTGATTTACGCCTGGTCAATGATGCAACCCTGCCGGCAAAGGGCAGTAGCTCGGGCAAACTCGACAGCTTGATGGAGATGCTCGAAGAGCTGTTTGCCGAAGGCCGCAGGATTCTGCTGTTTTCCCAGTTCACTTCGATGCTGAGCCTGATCGAGGCCGAGTTGAAGAAGCGCGGCGTGGCTTATGCGCTGCTTACCGGTCAGACGCGGGATCGGCGCACGCCGGTGAAAGACTTCCAGAGCGGCAAGCTGCAGATCTTCCTGATCAGCCTGAAGGCAGGCGGCGTCGGACTTAACCTGACGGAAGCCGACACGGTGATTCACTACGACCCGTGGTGGAACCCGGCCACGGAGAACCAGGCCACCGACCGTGCGTATCGCATCGGCCAGGAAAAGCCGGTATTCGTCTACAAGATGATTGCCCGGGGCACCGTGGAAGAGAAAATCCAGCATTTGCAGAAGGAAAAGTCTGATCTGGCGGCGGGCGTTCTGGATGGGCGGACGACGGGGGATTGGAAGTTGGGGAATGAGGATATCGAGGCGTTGTTTGCGCCGTTGCCGCACAAGCAGGAAAAGCGCTGACTGTTAGATCGCCTTCGCGAG
>NZ_JACARK010000936.1:0-1601 GCF_013386655.1 Pseudomonas sp. K5002
CCCGCGCCGCCTCGATGGCGACCTCGCCCAGGTAGCGTGGGTCGTTGAGGGCGGTGGCCACGTATTGATCGCCGCTCTGGATGGCATTCAAGGCCTCGGACAAGCCGTCGATCCCGGCCACGAGGACGTCTTTCTTGCCGCTTTCGGTGAGCACTTGCAGCGCGCCCATGGCCATGTCGTCGTTATGCGCGATCACCGCCTTGAGGTCCGGGTGCGCTTGCAGCAAATCCTGCATTGCCGTGACTGCGTTGGCGCGCATGTACTCGCTGTAGGGGCCGTCGATGATCTTGAAGTCGGTGCCGGCCAAAGCGGTGTGGAAGCCCTTGCGGCGTTCTTTCATCACCGTACCGCCGGCGTCGCCCTGAATCTCGATGATCTTGCCCTTGGTCACACCGCGCTGCTTGAGCGCGGCGAGCAGCGCCTTGCCGGACAGCTCGCCCATCTCGGCATTGTTACGGCCAATGGTGGTGGCGACCGGGGCATTGATTGCGCGGTCGACGGCAATCACCGGCACCTTGGCGCGTTTGGCGGCGTCGAGGGCCGCGCCCACGGCGTCGGGGTTCACGGCATTGATGATGAGGATGTCGACCTTGCGGGTCAGCAGGTCCTGGATATCGTTGTTCTGCTTGCTGATATCGCCGTTGGCGTCGAGGAAGATCAGCTCGTCGCCGCCCTTGGCCGCTGCAGCCTTGGCGCCGTCGCGCAGTTGTACGTAGAAGGGAGATTGCAGGGTGACCTGGCTGAAACCGATCTTCAGATCCTTGGCCTGGGCGTTCAGCGCCAGCGCCGAGGCCGCGACAGCCAGTGCAAGGGCCAGCACATGAACAGGTTTACGGGCTATCTGGAGCATGGTGATTCCTATTTTTATTGTTGTCAGGATTCGGGCACGGCCTTCAGGGAGGTCGTGCTCACAAATGTGAACCGCGATCACATTTGAAAAACTATGCCTTGCTCCCGAGAGTGTCAAGGCCAATTTGTTAAATTCCGAACAAATGAAATAAAAATCACAATGCTGTTTGAGTCAGATCAGCAGGATCGCCCCGCTGTCCCTGATCACCTGCTGCTGTGCCGCCTCGAGCCCGGGGTCGCTGATCACCCGCTGGAAGTCCGACAGCTCGGCAAAGTGTGCCGCACGTACTTCGTCGAACTTGCTGTGGTCGGCCACCAGCACGCAGGTCTGCGCCCGCGCCATGACCCGGCGCTTGACCTCCACTTCGTTGAGGTTGTAGCAGGTCACACCGTGGGCGGCGCTGACGCCGGCCGCGGAAATGAACGCCCACGCCACACGGATGCCATCCAGGATGCCCGCCTCGGCATGGCTCTCGAAGACCATGTTGCGCCGATGAAAGGTGCCACCGCAGAGGATGATGGTGCAGTGGGGCTTTTGCTGGAGCTTGAGCAATACGTTGAGGGAATTGCACAGCGCGGTGAACTCCAGGTCATCCGGCAACGCCTCGATTATGAACGGCGTGGTGGTGCCGCAATCGATAAACACCGTGTCGCCGGGGCGCACCAGGCTGGCGGCCAGCACGCCGATCTGACGCTTCTCGGCGACGTGGCGCTGGTCCTGTTCGGCGACCTGGTAATCGGGCTCCGGCGGC
>NZ_JACARK010000937.1:0-2766 GCF_013386655.1 Pseudomonas sp. K5002
GGACACGTTGATCCGGCGAATCCCGGCGTCCACCAGCAGCGGCAGTTTGCGCGCCAGCAGTTGGCCGTTGGTGGTCAGGCTGATATCACTGAGCCCCATCTGCCCCACCGCGCCCATGAAGGCTTCCAGCTTGGGGCTGACCAACGGTTCACCGCCGGTAATCCGCAGGCGCTCGATGCCGGCGGCCTCGATCAGGTACTCGACACCCCGCGCCATCGCCTCGGCCGACAGTTCGTCCTGCGCAGCCACCAGCCGCTTGCCGTTGGGCACGCAGTAGGTACAGGCGTAATTGCAGGCTGAGGTCAGGCTGATCCGCAAATTGCGGAATCGCCTGCCTTGACGATCAACGATCATGGATCACTCCGGCAGAGGATAATTCGGGCGCACTAAAACCTGACTGAAAAATCAAGTTTTAGCAAGGTCCTTGCCTGAGTATATTCCTGGGTTACTGCGCTGGGCAGGAAATCATATCGCCATCACGCTGGCGAATGATTCAAGTGGCCGGCGTTTCGGCGTTCGGCAAATCGGTGCTGTGCTTGCGCTTATTGCCCATGCGCACGCCGATGTCCATCAGGAACTGGAAGAAACCTTCCTGGTCTTCCAGCACATTGCTCCAGAACGGCGAGTGGTACAACGCCACGGCGCCGTGCACCAACGCCCAGGCGGCGCAGTAGTGGAAATACGGTGGCACGTCTTCGAGCTTGCCTTCGCTGATACGGCCCTTGATCAGCAGGGTCAGGCGTTCGAAGTTCGAGGCACGGATCTTGTGCAGCTCCTCGACCATTTCCGGCACCTGATGGCCCTTCACCACTTTTTCTTCCAGGCGATCAAACAAGCGGTAGCGCTGCGGGTCACGCATGCGGAACTCGAAGTAGGCGCGGGACAGCGCTTCCTTGTCCTTGTCGACATCGGCCGAGTGCAGCAGCTCGTTCAGGTCGCGCTCGTAGTCGAGCATCAGGCGCAGGTAGATCTCGGCCTTGGACTTGAAGTGCTTGTAGATGGTGCCTTTGCCGATACCCACGGCATCCGCAATCATCTCGACGGTGACGCTGTCTTCACCCTGGTCGAGGAACAGCTTGAGTGCGGTGTCGAGAATTTCCTGCTCGCGGCGGCGAAACTCACGGACCTTGCGGGGTTCTTTGTGCATAAGAAAAAGGTCTGCAGAGATGGATATTGGAAGGGCGTTCGCTCCCCAAGCCGTGCTTGTCGGAACGTTTTACCCGGTGCGCGGGATTATCCCGACTGAACGGTCGTTGGGCAACGCCTATATGAACAACCTTTGCACTTAACTTACAACACGCCAACGAATGTGCCGATTCGAGTCAGAAATAAAACAGGTGATTGGCGCGTGTGCATCGCATCCAATGAGAACTCAACCGAAGCGGGCGTATTCCAAATCTGTTTAAAAAACGATCAGATGTGGCTGGACTGAATCGGATACTGATCAATACTTGAAATGTCGGCGTGGCATCTCCCCCAAGTGACGCGTCGACCTGGGTACCGACGGACTGCGTACCCTTGTTTTACTCCTAATGGTCTTAGCCCGGATTCACCCCCCAGAACCCGGGTTTTTTTTGCCTGCGATTCAGTGGCCGACGTGGGCCAGCGGGAACAGGCGCTTGAAGTTTTCGGTGGTCTGTTCGGCAAAGCGCTCGTAGGACTCGCCCCGCAGCATCGCCAGGTAATCCGCCACATCCCGTACGTATTCCGGCAGGTTGGGTTTGCCGCGATGGGGAATTGGCGCCAGGTACGGCGAATCGGTTTCCACCAGCAGGCGGTCTGCCGGGACCTGGCGCGCGACATCGCGCAGGGCATCGGCGTTGCGGAAGGTCACGATGCCCGACAAGGAAATGTAGAAACCAAGGTCCAGCGCGGCCTTGGCCATGTCCCAGTCTTCAGTGAAGCAATGCAGCACACCAGCCTGGGGCAGCGCAGCTTCGCGCAGCAGGGTCAGGGTGTCGGCACGGGCGCCACGGGTGTGGACGATCACCGGCTTGCCAGTCTGCTGGGCGGCTTGCAGGTGCAGACGGAACGACGCCTGCTGCAACTCGGCAGCTTCCGGTTCGTAGTGGTAATCCAGGCCGGTCTCACCGATGGCCACCACGCGCGGGTGATTGAGTTCACCGAGCAGCCAGTCGAGGGCCGGGGCTTCGCCGGGCTTGAGGTCCAGCGGGTGAATGCCCACCGAGCAGTCGACATCGGCATAACGATCGGCCAGGGCTTTGACGTCGGCGGCGTTTTCCGCGCTGACGCCGATGCACAGGAAGTGCCCTACCCCGCGCTGGCGCGCAGCTTCAAGGGCGGCGTCGAGGGAGCCGCCGTGCTGGGCCAGGTCGAGGCGATCAAGGTGGCAATGGGAATCTACGAGCATAGGGATCTACAACTTGAGTCACGGAAAGTGTCTGGCCAACGATACACCCGTCGGCCACTGAAATTAACGGCGGCCGAGCAAACCGACCCACTGCACCAGCAAGGCCTCAAGCAACAGCACGCGATTGAGGTTGGCCTTGCCGAGGACTTTCTGGCGTTGGGCGAGGATCCAGTCCTGGATGTTCAGCACCTTGTCCTGGGCGCTCTTCTGCGCCAGGTATTGCACGACTTTGCGCATGTCCGGCAGCCCAAGGCCGTTTTCGTCCTGGGTCAGCTGGTAGCGCAGGATCAGGCTCGACCAGTCGCAAAACCAGTCGAACAGCAGCAGCAAGGGAATGTCTTTCCAGGCGCTTTCGGCCAGTTGCGTGGCCGACACTTCCTGCTTGAGCAGTTTCT
>NZ_JACARK010000938.1:0-1851 GCF_013386655.1 Pseudomonas sp. K5002
GGCCTGGGGCCGAGGGTTGGTTGCGACCTGGCTGGCCCAGTAACGCTGCTCCGCGGCGACTTTGCCGGCATGCGCCTGCAGGTGCTCGGCCCATTGGCGATAGGACGTGGTTTTTGCCGGCAGGCTCGTCGGCGTGCCGTTTTCCAGCGCCGCATACAGCTGCTGGAAATCTTCCAGCAGTGGCGTCCAGGAGACGGCGTCGATCACTAGGTGATGCGCAACCAGATATAGGCGTTGCGGATTACCTTCGAGCAAGGCAGCGGCGAACAGCGGGCCATGTTGCAGGTTCAGGCTCTGCGCGACCTGTTGCAACTGGTCCACGTCCGTGACGAGCGTCAAGCGGGCAGACTCGACCGCTGCAATATGGGCTTGCCATTGACCGTCTACTTCGATGAAGCGCAGGCGCAAGGCATCGTGATGGGCGATCAATCGATCCAGGGTGGCCTGTACCACTACCGGCTGCAGCACGCGATCGCTGTCGGCCAGCACCGATTGGTTCCAGTAGGCGGGCTGCGGTTGCTGCTGATCGAAGAACCACTGGTGCAGCGGCATCAACGGCATCGCACCGCTGACTTCTCCTTGCTCGGCCACCGCCCGCAGCGGTGTGATCACCAGCGCCAGGCCCGCAGGTGTCTGGGCGCGGAACAGGTCTTTGGGCGTCAGGGCGTAACCCTGGTCGCGCAGGTGCGAAATCAGCTTCAAACCAAGGATCGAATCACCGCCCAAGGCGAAGAAACTGTCAGCCGTACCGACCACACGCCCAGCCGTGAGGCCGTCGCCGAGCACGTCGCTGAACAGCTGGCAGACCAGGCTTTCCAAGGCGTTACGCGGGGCGACGGATTCGTGTTGGGACTGCGGCAGTGGCAACGCGGCCAGGGCTTTGCGGTCGAGCTTGCCGTTGCTGGTCAGCGGCAGGTGGTCAAGTTGCACCAGCAGGCTCGGCAGCATGTACGTGGGCAAGTGCTTGCCGAGGTCGTCGCGCAGGCTCGCTTCATCGGCGTTGCCGCTCCAGAAGGTCACCAGACGCTGGTCCAGCAGCAGGGTGGCCGCGTCGCGCACGCCGGGCTGAGCCAGCAGGGCGGCGTCGATCTCGCCCAGTTCGATGCGCTGGCCACGCAGCTTGACCTGATGGTCGAGGCGGCCGAGGTAATCGATATTGCCGTCGGCAAGGAAGCGGCAACGGTCGCCTGTGCGGTACAGGCGCTCACCGTTAACCATCAGGAAGCGCTCGGCGGTCAGGTCTGCACGTTTGAGGTAACCGCGTGCCACGCCGACACCGCCAATGTACAGCTCGCCGATGCTGCCAATCGGCAACGGTTGTTGGGCTTCATCGAGGATATGCAGGCGCAGGTTGGCGATGGGTTTGCCGATCGGCACGAGCGTGTCGTTGGCCGAGCAACGCCACACCGACACGTCAATCGCCGCTTCGGTTGGGCCATACAGGTTGACCAGCGCGGCGGGGTGTTGGGACATGAACCGCTGCACCAGATCCACCGGCAAGGCTTCGCCGCTGGCAAACACTTGGCGCAGGCTGCGGCAGTGGGTCAGGCTTGGTTCTTCGACAAAGGCGCGCAGCATCGACGGTACGAAGTGCAGGGTGGTGACCTGCTCCTGCTGGATCAACTGGCTCAGGTACGCCGGGTCGCGATGGCCGTCCGGACGCGCAACCACGAGCGTCGCGCCGGTGATCAGCGGCCAGAAGAACTCCCACACCGACACGTCGAAGCTGTACGGGGTTTTTTGCAGCACACGGTCATTCGGGCCAATCGGGAACGCCTCCTGCATCCAGTGCAGACGGTTCATCAGCGCGCCGTGTTCGTTCATCACGCCTTTGGGCTGGCCGGTGGAGCC
>NZ_JACARK010000938.1:1884-2044 GCF_013386655.1 Pseudomonas sp. K5002
CCGGAGGTGTAGAGCACGTAGGCGAGGTCGCTGGCTTCCACGCTCAGGGGCTCGCTGTTTTCAGCGGCAGGCAGTGTTTCCAAGGTCCAGGCGACATGGCCAGCGGGTAAATGTGGCAGCCACTGTGATTGAGTCAGCGTCACCTGGGCATCGGCGTCGG
>NZ_JACARK010000939.1:0-3294 GCF_013386655.1 Pseudomonas sp. K5002
TTCAGGGCGTGCATCGACGTGCCGTAGGTCATGCTGAAAGCGGCGGCGGTATTGAAGTCCATGCTCGGCGGGATCGGCAGCACGTTGTAGCCCGGCACCGCGACCTGCTCGGCGAAGCTGCCCCAGCCGGTCAGGGCCATCACCCGGTCACCGACCTTCAGGTGGCTGACGTTCTCACCGACTTGGCTGATCACGCCTGCCGCTTCACCGCCTGGCGAAAATGGGAAGGGCGGCTTGAACTGGTACTTGCCCTCGATGATCAGGGTGTCCGGGAAATTGACCCCGGCCGCATGCACGTCCAACAGGATTTCGTTCTTCTTGATCGCCGGGCTTTCGACGTCTTCCAGCACCAGGTTTTCGGCGGGGCCGAAGGCTTTGCACAGCACAGCTTTCATCGGACTATTCCTTTTGGCGTGTTGGCCGATAAGTGTAGGTGGGCAGGGCGACGGGTCAACGAGCATGCCCCGGCCTGATAAGTCGCCATAAGCTTGTGCTCAGGGCTGCTAGCGTTATGCTACTGGGCAACCGAATTGAGGAATGAACTGTGAAAGCGTGGATCCTGTTGATGCTGGCCCTGACACTGCCGACGGCAGCCCTGGCCGAAGAAGCCAAAGAAGGCGAAGCGCCGAAGGTCAGCTATATCAGCCTGAGCCCGCCGTTTGTCGGTAACTACGGCCTGGATGGCACCGCGAAGCTGCGGGTGTTCAAGGCGGATATCGCCCTGCGGGTCACCGGTCCCGAGGCAGCCGCTGCCGTGAAAGCCAACGACGCGCTGATTCGCAACCAGTTGGTGGCGCTGTTTACCCAGCAGACCAACGACACCATGAGCAGCGTTGATGGGAAGGAAAAACTGCGCCAGGAAGCCCTGAAGCAGACCCAGCAAGTGATGAACGACGAAACCGGCAAGCCGCAGGTTGAGGATCTGTTGTTCAACAACCTGATCATCCAGTAAGCCGGTCGCTTCGCGCCCTTCGCGAGCAAGCCCGCTCCCACATTTAACCGCATTCTCATGTTAGAACTCGGTCAAGTGTGGGAGCGGGCTTGCTCGCGAAGAGGCCCTGACAGACACCTCAGGAAGCCAGGCTCTTCCTGAACCGCGCCAACGCCACCGCAAAGAACAGCAACCCAATCCCCGCCAGCGCCAGCAAGTCCGGCCACACCACATTCACACCCGCATCCCGGAACAGAATCGCCGCACTCAGGCTCACAAAGTGCGTCGACGGCGAGCCCTGCATCACCCATTGCAACCACTGCGGCATACTGTCCAGCGGCGTGCTGCCGCCGGACAACAGCAGCATCGGGATAATCACCGGGATCGCCAGCAGGCCAAACTGCGGCGTCGAGCGGGCGAGGGTGGCGAGGAAGATGCCGAGGGCAGTACTGGCAAACAGGTACAGCGCCGTCACCAGCAAAAACAAAGTCAGCGACCCGGCCAGCGGCACGCCGAGCAAGCCTTTCACCACCACTTCCAGCGACAGCCAGGTGCACAGCACCACCACCAGCATGTTGCTCCAGATTTTCGCCAGCATGATTTCCAGCGCAGTCAGCGGCAGCACCAGCAAATGGTCGAGGGTGCCGTGTTCGCGCTCACGCAGCAGCGCGGTGCCGGTCAGCACGATGGCGAGGATGGTGATGTTGTTGACGATCTGGATCACCGCCAGAAACCAGCCGCCTTCCAGGTTGGTATTGAACAGCGCCCGGGTGGTCAGCAGCGCCGGCGCCTTTTGGGCGGCATCGGCCTGGTTGCCATAGGTCAGCAATTCCCGCTGGAAAATCCGCCCGATATACCCGGCACCCATGAATGCCTGGCTCATCGCCGTGGCATCGACGTTGACCTGCACCCCCGGCTGGCGCCCGGCCAACAGGTCGGCCTGGAAATTCGCCGGCACGTTGATCACGAAGGTGTACTGGCCGCTGTCCATCACCTTGTCCAGTTGGTCGTACGGCAACGGCACCGCCGCCTGGAATTCCGGCGGTTGCAGCGCTTCGGCCAGTTGCCGGGAAAGCGCGCTGTGGTCTTCATCCACAAAGGCCACGCTGGCGTTGTGCACGCCGATCACCGAGCCGGCGGCGGGCATATAGATGGCGACGGTAAAGGCGTAGAACAGGAACAGCAGCAACACGCTGTCGTGGCGCAGGCTGGTCAGTTCCTTGATGCCGAGGCGCAGGATATGGGCGAACTTGTGCATCTCAGGCCTCCTGCTTCTTGAGCATGATCAGGCTAAGCCCGGTGAACCCCAGGAAAAACCCGAACAGCGCCAGGCACTGTGGCCATAGCTGACGCAGGTCCAGGGCCTTGGTAAAGGTGCCCACTGCAATGTCGAGGAAGTAGCCCGCCGGGAACAACATGCCCATCAACGCGGCGGCGCCTTCCAGGGACGAGCGCGGCACGATCAGCCCGGAGAACTGGATGGTCGGCAGGCTGGTGATGATCATGGTGCCGAGGATCGCTGCGATCTGGGTGCGGGTGAACGCGGAAATCAGCAGGCCCATGCTGGTGGTGGCCAGCACATACAGCAGGCCGCCGAAAGCCAGGGTCACGCCGCTGCCCTTGAACGGCACGCCGAACAGCCAGCGGTTCATCGCCACCAGCAGGCCCAGGTTGATCAGGCTCACGGCCAGGTACGGCGCCTGCTTGCCCAACAGGAATTCCAGGCGGGTCAGGGGTGTGGCGTAGAAGTTGGTGATGGAGCCCAGTTCCTTCTCGCGCACGATCCCCAGGGCCGTGAGCATCGCCGGGATAAACGCGAGGATCAGCGCCATCACGCCGGGGCCGATAGCGTTCACGCTGACCACGTCCTGGTTGTAGCGAAAGCGAGTTTCCAGTTTGGCGGCGGCTTGCTGATTCAATGGTGTGCTGTTCAGTTCGGCCAGTTGTTGGAGGTTGACCTGGTGCACGGCCTCGACATAATTGCGGCTGGTTTCCGCACGGAACGGCATGCCGCCATCGAGCCAGGCGGCCACGGCGGGTTGGCGGCCGGCGTAGAGATCGCGGCCGAATCCTGGCGGAATCTCCAGCGCCAGTTTGATCTCCGAGCGCTGCAGGCGTTTGTGCAGTTCGTTGGAGTCAGTGATCGGCGACTGTTCGGCGAAATAGCGCGAACTGCGAAAGGCTTCCAAGTAGGCCCGGCTTTGCGGCGTCTGATCCTGGTCGTAGACGGCGAAGGCGAGCTTCTCCACGTCCAGGGAAATGCCGTAGCCGAAGATCACCATCATGAAAATCGCCCCCAACAGGGCGAAGGCCATGCGCACTTTGTCCCGCAGCAGTTCCTTGCCTTCGCGGCTGGCCACGGC
>NZ_JACARK010000940.1:0-1251 GCF_013386655.1 Pseudomonas sp. K5002
TGTTGCTGCTGGATGAACCGCTGTCGGCCCTCGACGCACGGATTCGCAAGCACCTGCGCGAACAGATTCGCCAGATCCAGCGCGAGCTGGGCCTGACCACCATCTTCGTGACCCATGATCAGGAAGAAGCCCTGACCATGTCCGACCGGATCTTCCTGATGAACCAGGGCAAGATCGTGCAGAGCGGCGATGCCGAGACCCTCTACACCGCGCCGGTGGATGTGTTCGCCGCGGGCTTTATCGGCAACTACAACCTGCTGGACGCCGACAAGGCCAGCAAACTGTTGCAGCGTCCGATCACCGGGCGCATCGCCATTCGCCCGGAGGCCATTGAGCTCAGCCGCAGCGGTGAGCTGGATGCGTTGGTGCGCAGCCACAGCCTGCTGGGCAACGTGATTCGCTACCGCATCGAAGCCCGGGGCGTGGAATTGGTGGTGGATGTGCTTAACCGCTCGGCTGACGATCTGCACCCGGATGGTCAGAGATTGGCACTTTCCATCGACCCAAGTGCGTTGTGTGAAGTAGCCTGACGCACGATTTATTTGAGAGAGCGTGACAGATGGCATTGGTAATTTTTGATCTGGACGACACCCTGATCCACGGCGACTGCGCCACCCTGTGGAGCGAGCAGATGGGCCGCCTGGGCTGGGTGGATGGCGAGTCGTTCATGCGCAAGAACGACGAACTGATGGCGGCCTACAGCCGCGGTGAGCTGGCCATGGAGGATTTCATGGACTTCAGCCTGGAGCCGATGATTGGCCGCACGCCGGAAGAGATCGAGCACCTTGTAGAGCCGTGGGTGGAAGACGTTATCGAGCCGCTGATCTACAGCGAAGCCACCCGTACCATTGCACAGCACCGCAAGAATGGTGACCGGATTTTGGTGATCTCGGCGTCGGGGACGCACTTGGTCAAGCCGATTGCGGCGCGTATCGGCATTGATGAAGTGCTGGGGATTGAGCTGGACGTCGCCCATGGGGTGTACAGCGGCAAGACCACAGGTGTACTGACTTACCGCGAAGGCAAGATCACTCGCCTGATGGAATGGCTGGAGCAGGAAGGTGAGCACCTTGATGGGGCGTACTTCTACTCGGATTCGCGCAATGATTTGCCGCTGTTGCTGAAGGTGGAGAACCCGCAGGTGGTGAATCCGGACCCGGTGCTGCGGGCGCATGCTGAGAAGGCTGGGTGGCCGATTCATCATTGGGTCTGACGTTTTGTGCTGGTTTGAGGTGGGTACATATCCGTTAT
>NZ_JACARK010000941.1:0-3376 GCF_013386655.1 Pseudomonas sp. K5002
CGTGCGCATCGTCACGCCAAGCAGCCGCCTGGCCATGCCGGAAATCAGCATCGGCCTGTACCCGGACGTGGGCGCCAGTTGGTTCCTGTCTCGCCTGCCCGGCAAGTTGGGGTTGTTCCTCGGCCTGACCGGCGCCCATATGAATGGCCGCGACGCCCTGGACCTGGGCCTGGCCGACCGCTTCCTGCTGGATGAACAACAAGACGAACTGCTTGAAGGCCTGCTGCAACTGAACTGGCAGGAACAGACCGACATGCAGCTCAACAGCCTGCTCAAGGCCCTGGCCCAGGAAGCCACCGGCCAGTGGCCCGAAGCCCAATGGCTGCCGCGCCGTGGGCAGATCGACGAGTGGCTGGACGTGGGGGATGTGCGCTGTGCGTGGCGAGCCTTGAGCCAGTTACGCGATCACACCGACCCGCTGCTCCGCCGCGCAGGCAAGACCCTGAACGAAGGCTGCCCGCTGACCGCGCACCTGGTGTGGGAACAGATCCAGCGAGCGCGGCACCTGTCCCTGGCCCAGGTGTTCCAGATGGAATACACCTTGAGCCTGAACTGCTGCCGTCACCCGGAATTCAGCGAAGGTGTGCGGGCGCGGTTGATCGACAAGGACCAGCAGCCACACTGGCACTGGCAGGACATCAACTTGATCCCCGAGGCCGTGGTGCAGGCGCACTTCCACAAGGTCTGGGAAGGGCGGCATCCGCTGGCGGACCTGTCTGACTATTGAGCGCCCGCCGGCGCTTTTTTGCCCTCGAACGTGAAGGCACAATTATCGGGTTGGTGGTCGTCGCACTGGAAAATCTGTTGCCCGAAAGCATCGGTGCCCGGTACCCAATGCGTGGTATCTACCAGCGACATCGCCCCCCCGGCTTGGGCCGTGCCGTACCTCAGGGTGACTGTCTTACCCCTCAGGGTTTTATAAATGCACTTTTCCAGATAGCCATGCTTGCGCTCGTCCTGCTCGCTTGGAGTAAAAAGCGCGCCGACAAAGGTTTCCACGAATTCCCCGCCGCTCATTGCCTGGCTTATCCATGGCGAGTCGCTGTCAGTTCCCTGAAAGTGACCGTCAACGTACCGTACAGCACTCGGGTAAGGACAGGATTGCGCTGCTGCCAACGTACTGACGCCAAGAAAAGCAAAAAATAACAGGTAGAGCGGGCTGACGTTCATGTCATGGGTTCCATCAGTCGATGCTGGAAGCGATACGCCAAACAGGCGACTGCTCCCAATTAACTACAGGCGTAACCCACAGGATAGCTGTCAAATATGACAGTACCGACCAACGGTAAACAAAAACGGCGCCTGAGCGCCGTTTTTCCAATTATTCCTATCAGCGATGACCGCCGCCACGGCCTCCACCCTGACCACCACCCTGGCCATGTCCGCCACCATTACCCCAGTGACTGTTGCCCCAACCCTGGTTTGGGTAAGGCCGATAACCCGCGCGCGGCCCCGCAGGATAATAGCGCGGCGCCGGCTGGTAATAACGCGGCGACGGGTAATAACGCTGCGGTGGCGGGTAGTAACCCTGGCGGTAATGGTAATACGGGCCGCCGCCGTAGTAATACGCCGGCGCGGGCGCCGTGTAGACCTCGGAACCGTAGTAGGCCTGGCCGCCACCGTAATAAGGCGCGCACGCAGAAAGGGTCAAGCCGAGCAAAGCGATGAGAAGCAGTCGACGATACATGGCGGCCTCCTGGACCGCGGAAGAGCACACCCAGCGACGCTGGGGGGCGGCAAACAGCTTTCACTGCCTGACGAAATATCTGACATCAAAAACGGAATCTGGTGCGATTTAGACATAGATTGATACATCTGCCGGTCGCCTCATTGCAGTGCAACCCCGCACCACCACAATGCATATTCCCTGCACGTTTCTCCCTCCTCCTCGCGCCAACCCACGCCATTACTGCGCCCGTGCCACTTGGCACGACTCTCGCTTTACCTCTCCCGTGCAGGAGTCATCACAGGTTCGCGGCACCACAATTTGCAATGGCTGACTAGGGTTCCGGCTCGCTAAGGCGAGTGGCTGGTCCGAGAGTCGGCGACCTCCAGTTGAGGTTACACGGCGGGATAAAAGCCCGGGAGACAAGCCACCGTTCACGGTGCCGCGTTGCTCCTGCTCGCCCTTGATCAACTGGAGAAGCATCCATGCCCTCGATACGTTTACCCGCCCTGCTCGCCGCCGCCTTCGCCGCCGTGGTGAGTTTTTCCGCCCAAGCCGCCCCCAAAGACCATTTCAGCGTGTGCTGGACGATCTATGCCGGCTGGATGCCGTGGGAATACGCCGGCAGCCAAGGCATCCTCGACAAGTGGGCCAAGAAGTACGGCATCAAGATCGACATGGTGCAGCTCAATGACTACGTCGAATCCATCAACCAGTACACCGCCGGCCAGTTCGACGGCTGCACCATGACCAACATGGACGCCCTGACCATTCCCGCCGCCGGCGGCGTGGACAGCACCGCGCTGGTGGTCAGCGACTTCTCCAATGGCAACGATGGCGTGGTCATCAAAGGTGAAGGCAAGACCGTCGCCGACCTTAAGGGCATGAACGTCAACCTGGTGGAACTCTCGGTGTCCCACTATCTGCTGGCCCGCGCCCTGGAGTCGGCCAACCTCAGCGAAAAAGACCTGAAAGTGGTCAACACCTCCGACGCCGACATCGCCGCCGCCTTCAACACCGACCAGGTCAAGGCCGTCACCACCTGGAACCCGATGCTCTCGGAGATCAAGGCCAAGCCCGGTGTCACCGAAGTGTTCGACTCCAGCAAAGTGCCCGGCGAAATCATGGACATGATGGTGGTCAACACCCAGACCCTCAAGGACAACCCCAAGCTGGGCAAAGCGTTGACCGGCGCCTGGTTTGAAGTGGTGGCGCTGATGAACGCGAAAAACGCCGCCAGCACCGACGCCCTGGAGCACATGGCCAAGGCCTCCGGCACCGACCTCAAGGGCTTCCAGTCGCAACTGGACACCACCAAGCTGTTCGCCACGCCCAAGGAAGCCCTGGCCTTCGCCACCAGCGCGCAGTTGCCCGCCACCATGGGCAAAGTCGCCGAGTTCTCGTTTAAACACGGCCTGCTGGGTGAAAGTGCCAAGGACACCAACGCCGTGGGCATGAGCTTCGCCAATGGCGTGACCCGCGGCGACACCGCCAACCTCAAGCTGCATTTCGACCCCAGCTACGTACAGATGGCCGCCGACGGCACGCTGTAAGAGGACCCGGCCATGCGCCTGATCAACCGTCACCCGGAACGCTCCAGTCGCCTGCTGTTGGTGCTGCTGCCCTTCGCCCTGCTGCTGTTCGCCTACTTCGTGGGCTCGGCCGAGCGCCTGGCAGACAACCCCAACGACAAGCTGCTGCCCAGCGCCG
>NZ_JACARK010000942.1:0-4836 GCF_013386655.1 Pseudomonas sp. K5002
GTGGCCGCGGCGCTGAACCGCCCGCTGGTGGCAGTGTATGGCTCGACGTCTCCCGGGTTTACCCCGCCGCTGGCCGACAAGGTCGAAGTGGTGCGCCTGGGCCTGGATTGCAGCCCGTGTTTTGATCGCACCTGCCGCTTCGGCCACTACAACTGCCTGCGCCAGTTGCTGCCGCAACCTGTCAGCGACGCGTTGCAGCGGTTGCAGGGCACTGTGGTCGAGGTTCGTTAAGTTGCGGGTTCTGGTAATCAAGACCTCATCCCTGGGCGATGTGATTCATGCCTTGCCGGCGTTGACCGACGCGGCGCGGGCGATCCCGGGCATCCGGTTTGACTGGGTGGTGGAAGAAGGCTTCGCCGAGATTCCCACCTGGCACCCGGCGGTGGACAAGGTGATCCCGGTGGCGATCCGCCGCTGGCGCAAGAACCTCTGGCAGACCTTCAAGAGTGGCGAATGGCGGCGCTTCAAGAAGAGCGTGCAGTCGACCAAATATGACCTGGTGATCGACGCCCAGGGCCTGCTGAAAAGTGCCTGGCTGACCCGCTACGTACGTGCCCCGGTGGCCGGTTTCGACAAACAGTCGGCTCGCGAGCCATTGGCGGCGCACTTCTATTCCCGGCGCCTGGCCGTGGCCCGTGGGCAGCACGCGGTGGAGCGCTTGCGCCAGCTGTTTGCCGTCGCCCTCGGTTATGACCTGCCAAAAGGCCTGGGCGACTACGGCCTCAGTGTCGACAAGCTGCTGGGCCTGCCGCCGAAAAAACCGTTTGTACTGCTGCTGCACGGCACCACCTGGGACACCAAGCACTGGCCGGAAGCCTACTGGCGCGACCTGGCCGAACGCATGGACCGCTTTGGCGTGGACGTGAAGCTGCCGTGGGGCAATGCCGCCGAAAAAGCCCGGGCTGAACGCCTGGCCCAGGGCCTGAAAAACGCCGAAGTGCTGCCCAGGCTGAACCTCGCGGGGGTGGCCCGAGTGCTGGCGGGGGCGAAGGCGTGTGTTGCGGTCGACACCGGCCTTGGCCACTTGGCCGCAGCACTGGATGTGCCAACGATTTCCCTGTTCGGCCCTACCAATCCTGGCCTGACCGGGGCTTATGGCAAGGCGCAGATTCACCTGGCCAGCGACTTCCCGTGTGCGCCTTGCCTGCAAAAGAAATGCACTTATCAACCGACTGCCGAAGACCAGCGTCGGTTCGATCTCAAGCGCGAGTGGCCCCTGTGCTTCACTCGCCTGAACCCTGAGCGTGTCGCAACTCGTTTAAGCACGTTGTTACTGGCTGAGGAACACTGATGCAACTGGCTTTTGTCCTCTACAAGTATTTCCCCTTTGGTGGCCTGCAGCGCGACTTCATGCGCATTGCCCTGGAGTGCCAGCAGCGCGGGCATCAGATTCGCGTCTATACGCTGATCTGGGAGGGTGACGTGCCGCCGGGCTTTGAAGTGCTGGTGGCGCCGGTCAAGGCGCTGGTCAACCATCGGCGCAATGAAAAGCTCTACGCCTGGATCCAGGCCGACCTGGCCAAGCGCCCGGTCGACCGCGTGGTGGGCTTCAACAAGATGCCGGGGCTGGACCTGTACTTCGCCGCCGACGGCGTGTTCGAAGACAAGGCGCAGAACCTGCGCAACCCGATGTATCGCTGGTTCGGCCGGTACAAGCACTTTGCCGAATACGAGCGTGCAGTGTTCGACAAAGACGCCAAGACGCAGATCATGGTGCTGTCCGAACACCAGCAGCAGCTGTTCACCCAGTATTACAAGACCCAGGCCGAGCGTTTTCATTTGTTGCCGCCGGGCATCGCCCGCGACCGCCGCGCGCCGCCCAATGCTGCCGAGATCCGCGCCGAGTTTCGTCGCGAATTCGGCCTGGCCGACGATGATTTGCTGCTGGTGCAGATTGGCTCGGGCTTCAAGACCAAGGGCGTCGATCGCAGCCTCAAGGCCGTGGCCGCGCTGCCGTCGAGCCTGAAGAAACGCACCCGGCTATTTGTAATCGGCCAGGACGACCCCAAAGTATTCCAATTGCAGAGTGCTGCGCTGGGCCTGGGCGACCAGGTGCAGTTCTTCAAGGGCCGCAGCGACATCCCGCGCTTTCTGCTGGGCGCCGACCTGTTGATCCACCCCGCGTACAACGAGGCGGCCGGCATGGTGCTGATCGAAGCGGTGGTCGCCGGCCTCCCGGTGCTGGTGAGCAAGGTCTGCGGCTACGCGTTTTACATCGACAAGGCCCAGAGTGGGCGGGTGTTGGACGAACCGTTCGAGCAGGCCCAGCTCAACCATTACCTGGTGGATATGCTCGACGATCCACAAGCGCGCGCGGCCTGGAGCCGCAATGGTCTGGCCTTCGCTGAGACGGCCGACCTCTATAGCATGCCGCAGTACGCTGCGGACCTGATTCTGGCGGAGCCAAACCGATGAAGTTGATTCTTGCCGAACCGTTCAAGACCCTGTGGGCCGGACGCGATGCGTTCGCCGAAGTCGAGAAGCTGGACGGCCAGGTGTTTCGTGAGCTGGCCGCGCGCCGTACCCTGCGTACGGAAGTGGAAGGCCGCCATTATTTTGTAAAGATCCACCGGGGAATTGGCTGGGGTGAAATCCTCAAGAACCTGATCACGGCCAAGTTGCCTGTCTTGGGCGCGGGCCAGGAGTGGGACGCGATCCAGCGTCTGCGGGAACTCGGCGTGCCCACCATGACCGGCGTGGCCTTTGGTGAAAAGGGCAGCAACCCGGCCGACCAGCACTCGTTCATCGTCACTGAAGAGCTGGCGCCTATCGTCAGCCTTGAAGACCTGACCATGGACTGGGTCAAACAGCCGCCCGTGCCGGCGATTCGGCATGCCTTGACCGTTGAGCTTGCGCGCACCCTGGGCACGATGCACCGGGGTGGCGTGAACCATCGTGATTGCTACCTGTGCCACTTCCTGTTGCACACCGACCAACCGGTTACCGTGCACAACATCAAGCTCTCGGTGATCGACCTGCACCGTGCCCAGGTGCGTTCGAAGATTCCCCGGCGCTGGCGTGACAAGGACCTGGCGGGGCTTTACTACTCCGCCCTGGAGATCGGTTTGACCCGGCGCGACAAACTGCGGTTTCTCAAGGCGTACTTCCAGCAACCTTTGCGCCAGATCCTGGGCGAGCAAAGCGCGCTGCTGTCGGCGTTGGAACGCATGGCCGCCAAGCTTTACGCACGCAAGCAACGATACGGGGATGCGCTCTGATGGCGGGTTGGAACCTGGAACCCGCTTACGCCGCCCTGGCGGATGACTTTGGTAGCCTGGAAGCCGTGTTCGCCCTGCAAGGCGAGCGGCTGACCCGCGATCCGTTGTCCGAAGTGATTCGCGTGGAGCGCGGCGGGGTCAACTATTACGTCAAGCGCTACGTCGGTGCAGGCAAGGGGTTGCGCCGCTATCTGGGCAAGCCACGAGTCAAGTCCGAATGGCAGAACCTCAAGCGCTTCGCCAAGTGGGGCATACCCACCGCCGATGTGATCGCCTGGGGCCTGGAGCGTAAAGGCCTGGCGTATCACCGCGGGGCGATGATCACGCGCGAGCTGCCGAAGACCGAAGACTTGTCGGCATTGGCCGAGCGCAATGACCCGCAACTGTCGGATCCGGTGTGGGTCAACAAGATCAGTCGCCAGCTCGCTGAATACACGCGGACCATGCACGACCACCGGTTTACCCACAACGATTTGAAGTGGCGCAACTTGTTGGTGGACGACCAGCAAACCCTGTACCTGATTGATTGCCCCAACGGCGATTTCTGGCGCGGGTTCTGGCTCAAGTACCGCATTACCAAGGACCTGGCCTGCCTGGACAAGGTCGCCAAGTATCACTTGTCGGCCACCCAGCGCCTGCGCTTCTACATGCAATACCGTCAGCGCAAACACTTGAGCGCGGCGGACAAACAGCGAATTCGCCACGTGGTGAAGTTTTTCGAGGGGCGAGAATGAGTGATTTCCTGGCGGCCGAAGATCGAGCATTGCTTGAGCGCAACGGCCTCGGCACTTTCGACGCGCTGTGGGCCAAGCAACTGGATGCGGTGGACGAGCCCAATACCAGCCGCGGCGGCTGGAGCAGCGTGTTTCGCCTCGAACTCGAAGGCCAGGGCTACTACCTCAAGCGCCAGAGCAACTACCTGACGCGCACCTTGCACCGCCCGTTTGGCGAGCCGAGTTTTGCCCGCGAATTTCGTAATATCAGCCGCTATCGGCAATTGGGTATTCCGGCATTGCAGGCGGCGTTTTTCGGTGAGCGCAAAGTGGCCGGAGAGCATCGGGCGATGTTGCTGACCCGGGCGCTGGATGGTTGGAATGACCTGGATTCATTGCTGGAGCAATGGTCTGAGTTGAGCGACGTGCAGCAGCGGGCAATCCTGCTGGCCTGCGGTCAGCTTGCTCGTCAGTTGCACAGCGTGGGCCAGGTGCATGGCTGTTTTTATCCCAAGCATATTTTCCTGCAAGCCACCGGCGACGGGTATGCGGCACAGTTGATCGACCTGGAGAAAACCCGCCCGCTGCTGTTCGGCTGGCGTGACCGGGTCAAGGACCTGGAGCCGCTGCTGCGCCGTGCGCCGCAATGGTCTGACGATCAGGTTCGCCAGCTGTTGGCGGCCTACCTGGACCAGCCGCAGGACAGCGCATTGGTTGCCACCTGGCACCAGCGCCTGGCGGCCCGGCGCAGTCACAAGGAGAACCGCTGATGCGTTTGTCCGAACTGAAAAATGCCGGCCGCACGCCAAGCCTGCCCCTGAGCATCGAACTGGCAGACGCTGCCGGGCCTGGGCAGTTGCAACTGCTGAGCCTGCTGCGGGTATTGCCGGGCCAGCGTTATGTCG
>NZ_JACARK010000943.1:0-10062 GCF_013386655.1 Pseudomonas sp. K5002
TGCTGGCGCTGCTGGCCGGCCGCCACGTGCCGGAGCGCCAAACCGCCTGAGCCATGGGTTACACTGCTCGCCGCCGACATTAATCGACCGGGAGCACCCCATGGGCTGGGATTTGGCAACGCCGTTTATCATCGATCTGCAGGTCGGTGCCGACGACATCGACGGTCTGGGGCACGCCAACAACGCCGTTTACGTGTCCTGGCTCGAACGCTGCGCCTGGCGCCATTCCCAGCGCCTGGGGCTGGACCTTAGCGAGTACCGCAGGCTGGATCGCGCGATGGCCGTGGTGCGTCATGAGATCGATTACCTCGCCGCCGGTTACGAGGGCGATGAGCTGCAGTTGGCGACCTGGATCGTCGACTGGGACCAGCGCCTGAAAATGACCCGACGCTTCCAGCTGGTACGCCCGCGTGATGGCGCTACCTTGCTGCGAGCGCAAACCACCTTTGTCTGCATCGAACTGTCCAGCGGCAAGCCCAAGCGCATGCCGTCGGAATTTCTTGAGGGTTATGGCCCTGCGCTGCAAGGCGAATTACCTGCCAGCGTCTGAAACCAGTAAACTGCGCCACGTTTTTCGTTGAGTGTTTTCCATGCAAATTGCTTTGGCGCCCATGGAGGGGTTGGTCGACAACATCCTGCGGGACGTGCTGACCCGGGTCGGTGGTATTGATTGGTGCGTGACCGAGTTCATCCGGGTCAACGACCGCCTGCTGACGCCTGCCTATTTCCACAAACTCGCCCCTGAGTTGCTGCACGGTGCCAAGACCGCTGCCGGCGTGCCGCTGCGTGTGCAGTTACTCGGTTCAGACCCGGTGTGTTTGGCGGAAAACGCCGCCCTGGCGTGTGAGCTGGGCTCTCAGGTGGTTGACCTCAACTTCGGTTGCCCGGCCAAGACCGTGAACAAGTCCCGTGGCGGTGCGGTGCTGCTCAAGGAGCCGGAGCTGCTTAACCAGATCGTCGAACACGTACGGCGTGCGGTGCCGGCACATATTCCCGTCACGGCCAAGATGCGCCTGGGCTTCGACAGCCCCGACGGTGCCCTGGTGTGCGCCACGGCCCTGGCCGAAGGCGGCGCAGCGCATATCGTGGTGCATGCCCGCACCAAGGCTGACGGCTACAAACCTCCGGCGCACTGGGAGTGGATCCCGCGTGTGCAAGAGGTGGTCAAGGTGCCAGTGTTCGCCAACGGTGATATCTGGAGCGTTGAAGACTGGCGGCGGTGTCGCGAAATCAGTGGTGTCGAAGACATCATGCTCGGTCGCGGCCTAGTGGCTCGTCCCGACCTGGCCCGGCAGATTGCTGCCGCGCGGGCCGGGGAAGAGGTGGTCGAGATGACTTGGGCGCAGATGCAACCCATGCTCCAGGAATTCTGGCGGCAATCCGTTGAGCAATTGACCGAGCGCCAGGCGCCGGGACGCTTGAAGCAATGGCTGGCGATGCTGACCCGCAACTATCCCGAAGCAGTTGAACTATTTACGCTGATGCGGCGGGAAACCGACCTGGAGCAGGTAGGACGATTGTTAGGGGTGCCTGATTCGGTTGCGCTGCAAAATTGAGTACATATATATAAGCGTTTCAATTCAGTAGGAAGGGTGCCGTGGGCGCCCTTTTTTTTGCTTGAAATAAGGCCGCGGATCGTTAACAGCGGGTGTTTGTGGGCACGTGGCTAGAGCTTTTTGATTGCTTTATATATGTGAGCAAGTTTCTTGTTTGCTACAGAGTCTTGCGGTGTCAGCGGCGCATATTTTTAAGTTTTGTTAGTTGGAGTATGAGGGGCGCGCGCAATAACACAGATATGAATGACTGGCGTGGGTGAGTGATTTCATCAATTTGCCTTAACGGCTGACTGTTGCCTGATATATCCATTTTGCCCACGGCGACCACCGGGTAAGCATGATGTTTTACGGAAAGTCCATAGGATAAAGTCTCTATTTTCATTTGATTTCCTTATGTGAAGGCCGATTTTCGGAACCCGATGCTCGCAACACCCACGAAAGTAGGGAGTGTGCAGCACTCGGGTTTGTTTCCAGCCCAGAACCTGGACGGTCTGTTTGCAGACCGCTGAAGGAGTTTTGGCAATCACTGAATAAGGATTTGTTTATGTCTAATTTGTCGGTCAATAATTTCCCTCGCTTGACTAATGACTTCAATCAGCAGAATGCAGACCTGCCAAAGTCTGTCGACAAGAGCGCCGGCGAAATCCGGGCGAATACGCCCGGCACAGTATTGAAAAACAATCCCGCCGTGGTGACGGATGGAACCGTCACCTTCAACAAGGATGCACTCGAGAAGTTGTTCGAGTTGTTTGAATATGCATTCAAGGCCATACGGAACATGCTGTCCGGGCAGGGGGGGATGCCCAAGTTGGTACCCGATGCTGGCCCGCTGCCTAAACCCGAAAAGAGTAGCGATACTCCGGTGAAGGATAAGGCGGACAGTAAATCGAATGTGCCGGACACTGCGGCCAAGGACAAGGCGGGGACTGACTCGCAAGTGCCGAACACTGTAGCCAAGGACAAAGCCGAGACCAACTCGCCGGTATTGAACACTGCACTCAAGGACAAGTCCGGGACCAACCCTGAGGTGTCAGTACAGAAAGACAAGCCAGCAAACAATCCAGCGGTCCCGAGTTCCGAGGTTAAGGTAACGCCTAAACCCCTGCCAGAGCCCCGCAGGCCAGACCCCGCATCGGGCAAGGACGTGCAGCCGAACGCCCGGAGCAGTTCCGACGTGAACGTCACGGTCCAAGTGATGAACTGCCATTGCCCTCACCCGGATGCAACGAAGCCGGTCCCGCCTAAGCCCGATGCACCGGTCCCGCCGAAGCCCGACGTGCCAGTCCCACCGAAGCCCGATGCACCGGTCCCGCCGAAGCCAGACGCTCCGGTCCCACCGAAGCCGGATGCGCCTAAACCAGATGCTCCGAAGCCGGATAAGCCGGAGCCGGACATCACTTCGCCAGGGCCGTCTGAGGATTTCTTTGAGTTCGAAACCAGCGGCAGGCGTCGAGCGTTCGACAACGACTGGCGGTTTAATCCCGGCCGCCGGATAAGCAGGTAAGTCGGCCACTTCCTCAGTTTTTTTCAACAAGGCGCTCCCGATAAAAAACGTCGGGGGGCCCTTGATGAAGGATGGTTATATGTCTTGTTCAGAAATCAATAATGCGGGCGCGGTCAGAAACTATTATCAACATTCGCAAACCGGCAACACACCAGGACGATCGGTTCCCGTGCAGCCGGTATTCGTTAATAACCAAGTCCTCTCATCGTTCGGTAATAACGATCAAAGTACCGTTGGGAACACAGCCAGCGACACCCCGCTGTTAGCAAAGCTCCTCGAACTGTTCACCCAGTTTTTTACACAGTTGCAAGGCCTGCTGGCGGGCAAGGAACTGGCGAATACAGTTGCGACCAAGGTAACGCCTGCGCCCCCGCCGGCAGTGCTGCCCAAGCCGGATGCACCCCTGCCGGATCCAACACCGCAGCCGCTTCCTGATCTGTCCGATAAGCGCAACGGCGCCAAGCCGGCAAATATATGGAACGGTTTTCGCCAGGGCCCTGACGGTAATTGCGTGACCATTTCGGCGATCAAGGCGGCGATGGCGAAGTTCGGTCAAAGCCCGACCGATATCTTCAAGTCTGTTCAAGCCAAGGGTGATGGCTATCACATTGTCATGCGTGACGGGTACGCGCTGGATTTGAGCAAGGATGAATTGGCCCAGGCCAGGCGTGGCTCGAAGTTTGTCCCGATGCGCGATCCCGGCATGCTCAAGGATGCGCACTTTCTATTTGCCGTCAGCGCCAAGCGAGCGATGCTGGAAAACAATGACGGGACTGCAGGCAGGAGCTTTCAATCCGCGATAAACAGCCTCAACGACGGTGAGGACGAAACGGGGCCCGGGGAAGGCTTCAAGCGTCTGGGCTTGCGCCAGCATATGAAAGAAGTTCCGGTCAGTGCGTTTGCTGATAAATCATTGATCGGTATGGTCAACAGGAGCAGGCACTCTGTAGCAGTGGTTGATGGGTGTGAGGAGATGTATGGGACTAAAGCGGGAAGACCGCGGTTTGGACGGGCTATTGCATTGGTTGGCTAACGGGCCGTCCATAAAACAATAAGAAGATGATCGTTGCTGCGCAACACGTTAAATCTATAACTAGATCTTGTTGAACTTATTATCTGACTGAGTGCAGTTCATCGCGTGCAGAAAATACTGTATGCCGTGTTCATGCACTTTCTTTTTATGCCTGAACGCAACGTGCAGGTGGCAGCGTTTACCACGGGCTATTGTGTGTTCGCCCTTTAAAGGAGTGCTCCATGATTACGATGAATACGGGTTATGCAATGAGTACGGCGGTCCATCATCCTGCGCGTGTATACGGGGGTGAAAATAAATCCGTCGACAGTGTAAGTACTTTGAATTCTACCGAGCGACAGTTCGGTGAGCATTTTGATACGAGCAGCCATTCTGCTGTTATCCAGATGATGATATCGACCTTCGGTCCTGCGCGCGCTGATCTATTTGATGAAGTAAAGCGCGTTGGCTCGGGGTATGACGTTACGCTGAAAGACGGTTATAAGTTGCATGTTTCCGATCATGAAGTGCATGGCACTGCGTCAGCGTCGAGATTTGTCGGTGGTGATGCCAATACAGTGGAAAACGCGAATTTCGCATTGGCTGTCTTCGTCAAGCGCAAACAATTGTCCAGTTCCGACAGCCGTATCAGCAGCAGCTTTAACGCGGCCTTGACCACGTCCTTACAGGGTGAGACTGCATCGAACCTGCTCAAGGGCATGGGCATGGGCCGTTTTATGCAGCAGATCCCTTCGGAGCAACTCGTCGGCAGGAACTCCGTCGGCGTCATGGAGGCGCATAACTTCGGTGCCGCGTTGATTCGGGATGGGGTGGCGCATCGGTTTGACCGTCAATATCGCCCCGACCGTCCCTACGTCTACGTGCTGGACAAGGAGGGGCAAACGGCTAAGCCGGTCAAGCGAGATGTGCCGGTTGCTCCGGTCGATGTTCCCCACGTCGATACGCCGTCCACCCGGCGTGGCCGCAAGCCCGTTGACATTCTCAGCGGATTTAACGCGGCCGAGCGAGGATTCGGTGAGGTTGTTGATGGCAGCAGCCATGCCTGCGTCATAAAAATGATGATGATGAGGTTTGGTCCAGACGCCACGGATATGTTCGAGAAAGTCACCCCGGCGGGAGACGGTTATGACATCACGATGAAGGACGGTTTCGAACTGCATTTTTCCCTGCAAGAGTTGCAGCAAGCGACCACGGCCTCGCGTTTCGCTGGGAACAACCCCGACGCGGTGAAGCAGGCCAACTTCATGCTGGCGGCGTACACGAAGCGCAAGCAGATGACCCGCGGTGACCAGGACCCTGGGGCATCGTTTGAAAAGGTTTTATCGAACACGCTCAAAGGCGATACGGAATACCGCGTGTTGAAGGGCTTGGGCATGACTGGCTTCTTGCGCATCGTGCCACCCGCCAAGATGCAGGAGCAGGGCGCGGTCGGGGTGGTCAGTACTTTTGGCTATTCGAGTGCCTTGGTACTGGATGGCCTGCAGCACAGCAATGGTGACAAGCCATCGATCGTCAAATCTTATGGCTACATGCTCGCCGAGGAGGTACCGGACGGAGTGCCCGTTGGTTCAAGCTCGCGGCCCCTGCCTATTTCCAATGTGCCGGTCGGGGTCAAGCCTGGGGATATCTGGCGTGGATTCTATCAAGGCGTCGAGGGGAACTGTGTCACGGTATCGGCGATCAAGGCGGCGATGATGAAGTATGGGCAAAGTCCCCGGGGCATCTATAAAAACATCACCGAGACCCGCGACGGTTACACCGTGACGATGCGCGATTCCAGCAAGGTCAGCTTGACCCATGCAGAACTGAAAACAGCCCGGGAACACTCGAATTTCAAAGGCACCGACGCCGGCCTGCTCAAGGATGCGAATTTCCTGTACGCCGTCAGCGCCAAGCGGGCGCAAATGGAGAACCACGAGTTTCGTGCCGGCGAGAGCTTTGAAGCGGCGATGAGCACGCTCAATGATGGCGAGACCCCTGGTGATGCACTGCGGCGTCTGGGTTTGTTCGCCTTTACCCGAAGCAGCAGCGTCCAGGCGCTGGCAGATGGTGCAACCGGCACGTTGGCGAACTTCATGCATTCTGTTGTCGTCGTTGATGGGGCTTTTGATGATTACGGGTATAAACACCCACTGAAATCATCAAGCTGGATGGATGAAGAGGGCACCGCGCTAACGCTGGTTTAGGTTTAAAGGTGCAGAGTTTGAGAAACACAGGCCACGAGATCTCGTGGTCTTTTTTCTGCGCGCAGAAAAGACAAGTCCGATGGTGGCCGGCTGCATATGCCTTGCAATCTGTGTCCGCATAGGTAGTTGGCCTCGGCTACTCTCATCGACTCTGGAACCTCCTGGTCATGGATGAAATTCAACAGCATTGGCTGTATGCCCTGTCTGCTCCCATGGTGTCCATCAACCCTGGCGCCGGTTATCTCGAGCCGGCTTTCTATGCGGGTCCTTCCCCTATTGATCTCGACGGCAGCTGGGGAATCAATGATCGCGACCAGTTGTTCGGCATGTTGTCCCTGGCGGACAACAGCCATGCACGTCACCTCAACGAGGCCTACCATCAATGGGTGACGGTAGGGGAGACGGCCAAACAATGCGGCAACCATCCGTTGCACCGCAGGCATACGCGTCGCGCCGCCCAGCAGCGCCGGGGAGTGCTTTGCATCCTGCATGGTAGGTGTGTCCGAAAATGGAAAGCACCTGAATCTACAGGCTCAAAAAGCAGCTGCCCATCAGGAAAATCCGGTGCGACTTATTCCGATGAAGTGGCCTGAGGCATTCGCTTCAGTACCTGCCTGAACCCTTCCACCGGCAAGGGCCGACTGTGCAGATACCCCTGATACAAATGACACCCAAGCCCCTGCAAAAACGCCAGTTGCTCAGGGGTTTCCACACCTTCGGCAATGACGTCCAGGTTCAAGCTGCGCGCCATGGCCACAATGGCACGGATGATCTCCGCATCGTTGGGGTCATGGGTGGCGTCGCGCACAAACGACTGGTCGATCTTCAGCGCATCCACCGGCAGGCGCTTGAGGTAGGTCAGCGACGAATAGCCGGTGCCGAAATCATCCATCGCAAAACTCACGCCGAGCTTTTTCAGGCGGCGCATTTTGCTGATGGTGTCGTCCAGATTCTGGATCACGATGCCTTCGGTGATTTCCAGCTTTAGCAAGGTATAAGGCAGGTGGTGGTTGCGCAGGCTGCGTTCTACCCGTTCGACAAAATCATTCTGGCGAAACTGCCGCGGGCTGATGTTGACGCACAGGCTGAAGTTCAGCGGGTCTACCAGGCCCTCGGCAATCAACTGCGCGAAGGTGCTGCAGGCTTCGTCGAGGATCCAGGTGCCCACTTCAAGGATCAGGCCGCTGTCTTCCAGGACCTTGATGAATTCCGTCGGGGACTGTGCGCCCAACTGCGGATGTTGCCAGCGCACCAGGGCCTCGGCGCCGACGATGGTGTTGCCGCGCGCATCCACCTGGGGTTGGTAATGCACGCTGAACTCGCCGCGGGCCAGGGCCAGGCGCAGGTCGGTTTCCATGCGCAGCCGCTCGCTGGCGGTTTTCTGCATGCTGTTGTGGAACATCTGGATGGTGTTGCGCCCTGAATCCTTGGCCCGGTACAGGGCGATGTCGGCGCGCTTGAGCAAATCTGCCGGGGTTGAGCCGTGATCGGGGATCAGCGCCACACCGATGCTCGGGGTGACTTGCAGGCGGTGGCCATCCAGGAACATCGGTTCGGATAACAGTTCGCGCAGGGTATCGGCCAGCTCCTGGACTTGAGTGCTGACTTGCGGGCGCGTGCCTTCCAGGCCGCTGAGCAGCACCACAAACTCATCGCCGCCCAGGCGTGCCACGGTGTCTTCCATGCGCACACTGGCTTCAAGGCGTGCAGTGACGATCTTCAGCACCGTGTCGCCGACCGGGTGGCCGAGGGAATCGTTGATGTGCTTGAAATGGTCCAGGTCAAGAAACAGCAGGGCGCCCCGCAGGTTGTGGCGCTTGAGCAGGGCGATCTGCTGGCTCAGGCGGTCCATCAGCAGGGCGCGGTTGGGCAGGTTGGTCAGGGGGTCGTGATAGGCCAGGTGGCGAATCTGCGCCTGGGCGTTTTTCAGCAGGCTGACGTCCCGGGCGGTCAGCAACAGGCAGGGGGTTTCATTGAGGGTGATGGGCTCCACCGACACTTCAACCGCCAGCACTTCGCCGCGTTTGTTGTGCCAGAGCATTTCCAGGTGATGAATGCGGCCCTTGATCTGCAACTCGGCCAATAACGCCGCGCGCTGGTTTTCATCGGCCCAGATGCCGATCTGGTACAGCGTCAGGCCGATCGCTTCTTCGGCGCGGTAGCCGGTGAGGCGGCAGAAACCGTCATTGACCTCCACGTAGCGCCCGGTATCGCGCTCGGTGATCGACACCGCATCGGGGCTGGAATGAAAGGCCTTGGCGAACTTCTCTTCGCTGGCCTTGAGCGCCGCTTCCGAGCGTTGTTGTTGGGTGATGTCCCGCAGGGTGGTGACGATGCAGGGTTGGTCGCTGACCTGGATCAGGCGGCTGGATATCACACAGTTCAGGGTCTGGCCGTTCTTGTGATGAACGGTGATTGCCACGTTGCTCAGGGATTGTTCGCGGATCACCTGCTCGATGCGCTGCAGGCGTTGGCTGGACTCCTCCCACAAGCCGATCTGCTCGGCGTTGTTGTTGAGCACCTCGGCGGCGGTCCAGCCGAAGGTCTGGGTGAAGGCCGGGTTGATCTCGATAAACTGGCCGGTCTCCAGGCGCGTCACGCAGATTGGGTCGGGGCTGGCGAGGAACAGGCTGGCGAATTTTTCTTCGGATGCGATCAGGCGCTGCTCCCGTTCAACCTGGTCGGTGATGTCGAGCAGGGTCCCGGCCATTCGCAACGGTACGCCCGTGTCATCGCGATACAGGCGGGCGCGGCTTTCCAGGTAGCGCGAACTGCCGTCTTCCAGTTGTACGCGGTAGGTCAGTTGGTAGTTGCCCGCCGGGCCTTCGCGCAGGGTGCGGTAGGCGTTGCGCATGCTCTCGCGCTCTTCCTGGGGCATGCCTTCAAAGAAGGCCTCGAAGGATTCGTGGAACGGTTGGGGTTCCAGTCCGTGCAGTTGGGCGGCGCGGGCCGAGCCATAGAGCATGCCGCTGGGGATGTGCCAGTCCCAGGTGCCCAGTTGCGCCGAGTCCAGGGCCAGGTCCAGGCGTTCCTGGCTGTCCTTGAGGGCCTGCTCGGCATTCTTGCGCTCGGTGGTGTCGAGGAAGGTGCTGATCAGGTAGTCCTCGCCGTCCAGCTCGACTTTCTGGGCGCTGAGGGTGCCATCGTGGACCTGCCCGTTGCTGGCGCGAAACTGCACTTCCATGGTGATGGGGGCGCCTTTGCGCTGGGTGGCCTTGACCAGATGCGCGCGTTGTTCCGGGTGTACCCAGAGGCCCAGCTCCAATGTGCTGCGGCCAATGGCATCGGCCAACGGCCAGCCGAACAGGCTTTCGAAATACTGGTTGGCTTCGCTGATCAGGCCGTCCGCCTGGCGGGTCAGCAGGACCATCAGCGGGCACAAATGGAACAGGGTGGCGAAGCGCTTTTCCGAATGGCTGAGGGCGTGTTCGCGCTCGCGCTGGTGGGTGATTTCGCGGATCACCCCGATCATTCGCCGACGCCCGGCCTTGTCCGGTAGCAGGCTGCCGTTGATTTCCAGCCAGTGCAGGCTGCCATCGGGCCATTGGATACGGTGGTGCATGGCCTGGACAGCGGGTTCGCCGGCCAGCACCGCATGAAAGGCCCGGACCACCTTGGCGCGGTCTTCGGGGGCCAGCAGGTCCAGGTACTCCAGGTCTTCAGGCAGCGGCTGGCGCGGGTCGAAGCCGAACAGGGCCTGAGTGCCTCGGGACCAACTGATCCGGCCGGTATCGATTTCCCAGCTCCAGGCGCCCAGCCGGGCAGCGTTGAGCGCCGCCAGCA
>NZ_JACARK010000944.1:0-4156 GCF_013386655.1 Pseudomonas sp. K5002
AGGATGCGTTCAAGCGCGACATGCCGGGCCGCCTGGTCGGCGTCTCCGTGGACCGTTTCGGCAAGCCGGCCCTGCGCCTGGCCATGCAGACCCGCGAGCAACATATCCGCCGCGAGAAGGCCACCAGCAACATCTGCACCGCCCAAGTGCTGTTGGCCAACATTGCCAGCATGTACGCCGTGTACCACGGCCCGAAAGGCCTGACCCATATTGCCAACCGCATTCACCACCTGACCGCGATCTTCGCCAAAGGCTTGGGCGCATTGGACCTGGCGGTTGAACAAGCCCACTTCTTCGACACCCTGACCATCAAGACCGGCGCGCAAACTGCTGCCCTGCACGACAAGGCTCGCGCCCAGCGTATCAACCTGCGTGTGGTCGACGGCGAACGCGTTGGCCTGTCGGTGGACGAAACCACCTCCCAAGCCGACATCGAAACCCTGTGGAGCGTGTTCGCCGGCGGTAAAGCCCTGCCGGACTTCGCCGCATTGGCTGCCAGCGTTGAAAGCACCCTGCCGGCCGCGCTGCTGCGCCAGTCGCCAATTCTCAGCCACCCGGTGTTCAACCGTTACCACTCCGAAACCGAGCTGATGCGCTACCTGCGCAAACTGGCCGACAAGGACCTGGCCCTGGATCGCACCATGATCCCGCTGGGCTCGTGCACCATGAAGCTCAACGCCGCCAGCGAAATGATCCCGGTGACCTGGGCCGAGTTCGGTGCCCTGCACCCGTTCGCCCCGGCCTCGCAAAGCGCCGGCTACCAGCAACTGACGACCGAACTGGAAGCCATGCTCTGCGCGGCCACCGGTTACGACGCGATTTCCCTGCAACCGAACGCTGGTTCCCAGGGCGAATACGCCGGCCTGCTGGCCATCCGTGCCTATCACCAGAGCCGTGGCGAAGAACGCCGCGACATCTGCCTGATCCCGTCGTCGGCCCATGGCACCAACCCGGCCACCGCCAACATGGCCGGCATGCGCGTGGTGGTCACCGCCTGCGATGCACGCGGTAACGTCGACATCGAAGACCTGCGTGCCAAGGCTATCGAGCACCGCGAGCACCTCGCTGCGCTGATGATCACCTACCCGTCCACCCACGGCGTGTTCGAAGAAGGCATCCGCGAAATCTGCGGGATCATTCACGACAACGGCGGCCAGGTGTACATCGACGGCGCCAACATGAACGCGATGGTCGGCCTCTGCGCCCCGGGCAAGTTCGGCGGCGATGTATCCCACCTGAACCTGCACAAGACCTTCTGCATTCCCCACGGTGGTGGCGGCCCGGGCGTCGGCCCGATTGGCGTCAAATCCCACCTGACGCCGTTCCTGCCCGGCCATGCCGCGATGGAACGCAAGGAAGGCGCGGTCTGCGCCGCACCGTTCGGCAGCGCGAGCATCCTGCCGATCACCTGGATGTACATCAGCATGATGGGCGGCGCGGGCCTCAAGCGCGCTTCGCAGTTGGCGATCCTCAACGCCAACTACATTTCCCGTCGCCTGGAAGAGCACTACCCGGTGCTGTACACCGGCAGCAACGGCCTGGTGGCCCACGAATGCATCCTCGACCTGCGCCCGTTGAAAGACAGCAGCGGCATCAGCGTGGATGACGTGGCCAAGCGCCTGATCGACTTTGGTTTCCATGCGCCGACCATGTCGTTCCCGGTGGCTGGCACCCTGATGATCGAGCCGACCGAAAGCGAATCCAGGGAAGAACTGGACCGCTTCTGCGACGCGATGATCGCCATCCGCGAAGAAATCCGCGCGGTGGAAAATGGCTCGCTGGACAAAGACGACAACCCGCTGAAAAACGCGCCACACACTGCCGCGGAACTGGTTGGCGAATGGAGCCACCCATACAGCCGTGAACAAGCGGTGTACCCGGTGGCGTCGTTGATCGAAGCCAAGTACTGGCCGCCGGTTGGCCGGGTCGACAACGTGTTTGGCGATCGCAACCTGGTGTGCGCGTGCCCGTCGATCGAAAGCTACGCGTAACCTGATGTGGGAGCGGGCTTGCTCGCGAATGCGGAGTGTCAGTTGATACATCTGGTGACTGACCCACCGCTTTCGCGAGCAAGCCCGCTCCCACATTGGACCGCGTACATCCGATCAATAATAAGAAACCGGAGAACAACCATGTCTTTAAGCGTGTTCGACCTGTTCAAGATTGGCATCGGCCCCTCCAGCTCCCACACCGTCGGCCCGATGCGCGCTGCCGCTCGATTCGTCGAGGGACTGAAGCGCGACAACCTGCTGGGCGCCACCACCTGCGTCAAGGTGGAGCTCTACGGCTCACTCGGCGCCACCGGCAAAGGCCACGGCAGTGACAAGGCCGTATTATTGGGCCTGGAGGGCGAGCACCCGGACACCGTGAACACTGAAACCGTTGCCGCCCGCCTGTTGGAAATTCGCGGCAACGCACGCTTGAACCTGCTCGGCGAACACAGCATTGCGTTCAACGAGAAAGAACACCTGGCGATGATTCGCAAACCCCTGCCCTATCATCCCAACGGCATGATCTTCCGCGCCTTCGACGCCGCCGGCTTGCAGATTCGCAGCCGCGAGTACTACTCGGTGGGCGGCGGGTTTGTGGTGGATGAAGACGCCGCCGGCCACGACCGGATTGTCGAAGACGCCACGCCCCTGACGTTCCCGTTCAAAAGTGCCAAGGACTTGCTCGGCCATTGCGCCACCTATGGGCTGTCCATCAGCCAGGTGATGCTGACCAATGAAAGCGCCTGGCGCCCGGAAGCGGAAACCCGCGCCGGCCTGCTGAAGATCTGGCAGGTGATGCAGGACTGCGTGGACGCGGGCTGTCGCAACGAAGGGATTTTGCCCGGAGGCCTGAAGGTCAAGCGCCGCGCCGCCGCGTTGCATCGCCAACTGTGCAAGAACCCGGAATCGGCGCTGCGTGACCCGTTGTCGGTGCTGGACTGGGTCAACCTGTACGCCCTGGCGGTCAACGAAGAAAACGCCAATGGCGGGCGCGTGGTGACGGCGCCCACCAACGGTGCGGCCGGGATTGTGCCGGCGGTGTTGCACTACTACATGCGCTTTATCCCGGGGGCCAGCGAAGACGGAGTGGTGCGCTTCCTGCTCACCGCCGCAGCCATCGGCATTCTGTACAAGGAAAACGCCTCGATCTCCGGCGCCGAAGTCGGCTGCCAGGGGGAAGTCGGCGTGGCCTGTTCCATGGCCGCCGGCGCCCTTTGCGAAGTGTTGGGCGGTACAGTTTCCCAGGTGGAGAACGCCGCCGAGATCGGCATGGAACACAACCTCGGCCTGACCTGCGACCCCATCGGCGGCTTGGTGCAGGTGCCCTGCATCGAGCGCAACGCCATGGGTTCGGTCAAGGCCATCAATGCGGTGCGCATGGCCCTGCGCGGCGACGGGCAACACTTCGTGTCCCTCGACAAGGTCATCCGCACCATGCGCCAGACCGGCGCCGACATGAAAAGCAAATACAAGGAAACCGCCCGTGGCGGTTTGGCGGTCAACATTATCGAGTGCTGACGCCTATAAGCGCGTCCGCACGTTTTTCAGGAGCTGAATATGTCCACCGAAACCCTGTTGAAAACCCCGTTGCACGCCCTGCACATCGAACTGGGCGCGCGCATGGTGCCCTTCGCCGGCTACGACATGCCGGTGCAATACCCGCTGGGCGTGATGAAAGAACACCTGCACACCCGTGAACAAGCCGGGTTGTTCGATGTGTCGCACATGGGCCAGATCCGCCTGACCGGCGCCGGTGCCGCCAAGGCCCTGGAAACCCTGGTGCCGGTGGACATCATCGACCTGCCGGTGGGCATGCAGCGTTATGCGATGTTCACCAACGAGCAAGGCGGCATCCTGGATGACCTGATGGTCGCCAACCTGGGTAACGACGAACTGTTCCTGGTGGTGAACGCTGCCTGCAAGGACCAGGACCTGGCCCACCTGCGCCAGCACATCGGTGACCAGTGCACCATCGAACCACTGTTCGAGGAACGCGCCCTGCTGGCCCTGCAAGGCCCGGCTGCCGTCAGCGTGCTGGCGCGCCTGGCGCCGGAGGTCAAGCACATGACCTTCATGCAATTCGCACCGACCCGCCTGCTGGGCGTGGACTGCTACGTCAGCCGCTCGGGCTACACCGGCGAAGACGGCTTCGAAATCTCGGTACC
>NZ_JACARK010000945.1:0-1102 GCF_013386655.1 Pseudomonas sp. K5002
GGCAGCTCCGGCAGCAACCCCCGTGGCTGCGCCGGTCGAGACCCCGGTCAAGCCGGATGCGGCGCCTGCCAGCACTGAAGGTAAATTCAATGACCTGCTGACCAACCCGATCGTGCTGGGGGTGATCGGCGGCGCAGCGGGTTTGCTGGTGCTGTTGCTTCTGCTGCTGTGGGCCCGTCATCGCAATGCGCGGCTTGAAGAAGAAAAGCACCTGCGCATGGCGCGGGCCCTGGCTGAAGAGCCGGAATTTGCGCCGAACATTGATCACGATCTGCCATCTGACAGTTTCGAAGGCCTTGATGTACCGCCGCCGAACGTCAAGCTGGCTCCAGCTCCAGCTCCAGCTCCAGCCCCGGCGGCGGTGGTTGCCCCGGTGATTGCGCCGGTGGTCGCGCCTGTTGCTGCGCAGCGTCCGACTGACGCCCTGGCGCAAGCCCAGTCGCATATCGACCGTGGCCACCTGAACCAGGCTGCGGAAGTGCTGGAAGATGCAATCAAGCAAGAGCCCGCCCGCAGTGACCTGCGTCTCAAGCTGATGGAAGTCCACGGCTTGCAGGGCAACAAGGACGGGTTTGTCACCCAGGAGCGCCAGTTGGTCGCCAATGGCGACAACCATGCCCAGGTCGAACAACTGAAAAGCCGCTTCCCGGCCATGGCCGTGTTCGCAGCAGGCGTCAGCGCTGCCGTTGCCGCTGCCGCTCTCGACGCCCAATACGTCAAGGACCTGCTCAAGGACGACCCGGCACCGCCTGCACCTGAGCCTGCGCCGGACGCGTTTGACACTGACTTCGACCTCAGCCTGGACGATCTGGAGGCTGCTTCGCCAGCCGTGGTCCGCCCGACGTCGGACGACGACCTGAGCTTTGAATCGGTGCTGCAACAGCAGGCCGAGGCCAAGGCCAGTGCGGAAGACCTCTCGGATTTCGACCTGGACCTGCAACTCGATCCACCCTCGTCGGCCCAGTCCGACGACGACTTCCTCTCCGGCCTTGAAGACCAGATGAAGGACCTGCCGCCGGTAGAGCCGCCGACACTGACGCCGGCCGACCTGGACGACCTCGACCTGCCGGAGGATTTCGACCTGTCCCTGGCCGACGAGCCC
>NZ_JACARK010000095.1:0-1462 GCF_013386655.1 Pseudomonas sp. K5002
GGCCCACCTCGGCCTGGCGGGCGGTGATGATGCCCGGCGCGTCGGCGACCAGCGAGGTGTAGCCCAACTGCTCGCGGGCATTGGCCAACTGCGCCTGGGCGGCGGACAGCGCACTCTGGCCGCTGCGCAACGCGGACTGGGCAGAGTCGTATTCGCTGCGGCTGGTGTAGCCCTTGGGCAAGAGTTTTTCCTGGCGCACAAACGCGGCGGCGGTCTGTTTGACCCGCGCCTGCTCGGCAACCACCTGGGCCTGGGCGGAGTCGACATTGGTCTGCAAATCTTTCGGATCGAGCTTGGCCAGCACCTGCTTGGCGCTGACGCGGTCGCCGACATCCACCATGCGCTGGATAATCTTGCCGCCGACGCGGAACGACAGATCGGTCTGCACCCGGGCCTGGATATCGCCGGTCAAGGTCACGGCGGCGGCAAAGTCGGTGGACTTCACCGTCTGCACAAACACCCGGGAATGTTCCTTGGGTTCGGCTTTTTCCTGGCCGCAACCGCTCAGCAGCGCCAGCAGGCCAAGGCCGAGGATAAATGTGAGTTTGTGACCGCCCATGCAGGCTCCTTTTGCGTGATGCCGACGTGCCAGTGTCTATGCGACTGTGAGCTTAGAACAGGGTTCCTTATCTGCATGGAGAATCCCATACTCCAGGGGTTCCCAAACCGATAATTTTTCTCATGCTCAAGACCCTCGCGGTGGCCAATTACCGCTCGATCAACAAATTGGTGGTGCCGCTGGATCGGTTGAACCTGATTACCGGCCCCAATGGCAGCGGCAAGTCCAACCTGTACCGCGCCCTGCGGCTGCTGGCGGAGACGGCCCAGGGCGGCGTGATCAACGCACTGGCCCGCGAGGGTGGGCTGGATTCAACCTTCTGGGCCGGGCCGGAAAGCATCAGCCGGCGCATGCTCAGTGGTGAAGTGGCGGTGGAGCCCATCGTGCGCCAGGGCGCCAAGCGCCTGCGCCTGGGGTTTGCCGCAGAGGATTTCAGCTATGCGATTTCCCTGGGGTTGCCCGAGAAGACCTTGTCCTATTTTTCCCTGGACCCGGAGATCAAGAAAGAATGCATCTGGGCCGGGCATGTATTTCGCCCGGCGAGCCTGCTGGTGCAGCGCTCCGGCCCGATGGTACGTGCCCGCGATGGCCGCGCCTGGGATGTACTGGCCCAGCACACGCCGAACTACCACAGCCTGTTCGATCAGGTCGGCAGCCTGCGGGGTTCGCCGGAGGTATTGCTGCTGCGCGAAAGCATTCGCGGCTGGCGCTTTTATGATCATTTTCGCAGCGACGTCGACGCCCCGGTGCGCCAGCCGCAACTGGGCACGCGTACGCCGGTGCTGCATCACGATGGGCGGGACTTGGCAGCGGCGTTGCAGACCATCCGCGAGATCGGCGACCCCGAGGCGTTGCAGCGGGCGATCAGCGATGCGTTTCCGGGCGCACGGTTGAATATCGAGC
>NZ_JACARK010000946.1:0-4207 GCF_013386655.1 Pseudomonas sp. K5002
GTAAGCCTGAGCGGCGGCGTTGGCCGCGGCGTCGACCTCCTGCGCGGTGGCCTGGTAGAAATCAAAGGGCAATGCCTCGCCACTGGTGGCGTCGATGCTCTGCAGGGTGATGCTGCCGGCAGCGCTGCGCTGGCCGCCGATGTAGTTGTGGCCACAAATCCGGGTCATGCCTGTCTCCTTCAAAGGGTGCCTATGCCGCCAGGTGCCACGCCGCTGTTGGCCACGGCAATGCCGTTGATCAATGGCGCGCCGAATTCGGCCTGGCTGATTTCGAACACATCGCCTGGCTGGGTACGAATGCCGTCGGCAAACGACAAGGTGGCGGTGCCGAAGAAATGGATATGCACGTCACCTGGGCGCAGGAACTGGGTGTATTTGAAATGGTGGTATTCAAGGTTTTCGAGGCTGTGGCACATGTTGGCTTCGCCACTGAGGAATTCGTGCTGCCACAACACCTCGCCATTGCGCACGATACGGCTGGTGCCCGCCAGGTGCCGGGGCAGTTCACCCAGGCGCAACTCGGGACCATAGCTGCAACTGCGCAGCTTGGAGTGGGCCAGGTACAGGTAATTCTTGCGCTCCATCACGTGGTCGGAAAACTCGTTGCCCACCGCGTAGCCCAGGCGATACGGCTTGCCGTCGTGACCAATCACATACAGCCCGGCGATTTCCGGCTCTTCGCCGGCGTCTTCGGCAAACGCTGGCCACGGGAATGGCTGGCCCGGACGCACCACGATGCTGCCGTCGCCCTTGTAGAACCATTCCGGCTGCACACCGGCCTGGCCAGCAGCCGGTTTGCCGCCCTCCACGCCCCATTTGAAGATGCGCATGCTGTCGGTCATCGCGCTTTCGTCACTGGCGTTCTGGTGCATCTTGTCCCGCGCCGACGCACTGCCCAGGTGGGTCAGGCCGGTACCGCTGACCAGCGTGTGGGCCGGGTCCGGGTGATCCAGCGGTGGCAAGATCTTCTGCGCGGCCAGCAGTCTGGCGTAGTCGTGGCTCTCGGCCAGGCCGAGGTGGTCTATGTGCTGTTGCAAGGTGACGCCAGCCTCGATGGCGGCGAGTGCCAGGTCGCGTACCGTGCGGGCGGCCCGCACCTCGCGTACCTGATCGCCGTCGACCACGCCCACTCGGCGTTCGCCGTTGTTCAATTCAAACTGCACTAACCCCATGAGTGTTCTCCTGATTGCCAATTAAGTACGCGTGGCGCCACGGGCGCTGGCGGCGAACTGGTCGGGCGGCAGCACGTGCCTGCGCTCCAGCAACCGATAGACCACCCCGGTCAACACCACCCCGAACAGCATCACGCACGCCAGGAAGTACAAGCCCGACGCAAGGTTGCCGGTGTACTCCTTGAGTGCGCCGATCACGAACGGCCCGATGTAGCCGCCGAGGTTGCCCACCGAGTTGATCAAGGCGATGCCCGCCGCCGCACTCGCGCCGGCAAAGAAACGTCCCGGCAAGGTCCAGAACACCGCCGTGCAAGAAAACAGCGCAAACGCCACCAGGCACAGCGCTGCCAGTTGCCACAGCGGCACCGTCAGCCAGGCGCTGAGGAACAGGCCGATGGCGCCCAACACGTAGAGCACGGCAAGATGACCGTAGCGATCATTCAGGCGATCGGAACTGCGCGGGACGATCAGCAAACCGATGATCCCGAAGATGTAGGGCACTGCCGACACAAACCCGGTGGTCAGGTCGCTGCCGCCAAACTGCTTGATCAAGGTCGGCAGCCAGAGGCCCAGGCCATAGATGCTCAAGGTCACCGGCAGGTAGAACAGCGCCAGCAGCAGCACGCGTTTGTCCTTCAGCGCATGCAGCGGGTTGCCGTGCCGGGTCTGGCCGTAGGCTTGCAGGTCTTTGGCCAGCTCGCCGGTGAGCCAGGCCTTCTCCGCCTGGTCCATCCATTTCACCTGTTGCGGCCCATCCGGCAGGTAGCGCAGCACCGGCCAGGTCAGCAGGATCGCCGGGGTGCCGATGACGATGAACAACCACTGCCAGCCGTGCAGGCCGAGTATCCCGTCCATGCCGAGCAAGCCGCCCGCCACGGGGCCGGTGATCATCATGGCGATGGGTTGGGACAGGATGAACAGCCCGAGGATCTTGCCGCGGTGCCTCACCGGGAACCATTGGGTGATGTAGTAGAGGACACCCGGGAAGAACCCGGCTTCGGCGGCGCCCAGCAGAAAGCGCATCACATAGAAACTGTGGGGGCCCTGGACGAATGCCATGCCGATGGTAATCGCGCCCCAGGTCACCATGATTCGTGCGAACCAGCGCCGCGCGCCGAAACGGTCGAGCATCAGGTTGCTGGGGATTTCCAGCAGGAAGTAGCCAATAAAGAACAGCCCTGCTCCCAGTCCATACGCCGCATCGCCGATGCCCACATCCACGCCCATGTGCAATTTGGCGAAGCCCACGGCCGAGCGATCCACGTAGGCAATCAGGTACAGCAAGATCAGGAAGGGAATCAGTTTCAGCGTGATGCGACGTATCAGCCGCTGTTCCTGGCTCATGTGAGCGGTCTCCGATTGTTATTTTTATAGAGCGTTTCGGGTCGCCTCTCGCGGAAAACCGCCAGGGCCAGGCCTCGTTGGATCGGACTATATAGTAATACTATTTAATCAACAACACTTCCAAACACCCGAATTTACGCCTATGTTAAGCCGAGAATTGATCAATATAGTCTTACAATAAGAGAGTCAGCCATGTCCGAGAAAAAGCCCGTCCTGCGCTCCGCCAGCTGGTTTGGTACCGCCGATAAAAACGGCTTCATGTACCGCAGCTGGATGAAAAACCAGGGGATTGCCGATCATCAGTTCCACGGCAAACCGATCATCGGGATCTGCAATACCTGGTCGGAGCTGACGCCCTGCAACGCGCACTTCCGCCAGATTGCCGAGCATGTGAAACGCGGCGTGATCGAAGCCGGTGGCTTTCCGGTGGAATTTCCGGTGTTCTCCAACGGCGAATCGAACCTGCGCCCCACCGCGATGCTCACCCGTAACCTGGCCAGCATGGACGTGGAGGAAGCCATTCGCGGCAACCCCATCGACGGCGTGGTGCTGCTGACCGGCTGTGACAAGACCACCCCGGCGCTGCTGATGGGCGCCGCCAGTTGCGACGTGCCGGCGATCGTCGTCACCGGCGGGCCGATGCTCAACGGCAAGCACAAGGGCCAGGACATCGGCTCGGGCACCGTGGTGTGGCAGCTCAGCGAACAGGTCAAGGCGGGCACCATTACCCTCGACGATTTCCTCGCGGCCGAAGGCGGCATGTCCCGCTCGGCAGGCACCTGCAACACCATGGGTACCGCCTCGACCATGGCCTGCATGGCCGAAGCACTCGGCACTTCCCTGCCCCACAACGCGGCGATTCCGGCAGTGGACGCGCGGCGTTATGTACTGGCGCACATGTCGGGCATGCGTGCGGTAGAGATGGTGCGTGAAGACTTGAAGCTGTCGAAAATCCTGACCAAGGAGGCCTTCGAAAACGCGATCCGCGTCAACGCAGCCATTGGCGGCTCGACCAACGCGGTGATTCACCTGAAAGCCATCGCCGGGCGTATCGGCGTCGAGCTCGACCTGGACGACTGGACCCGCATGGGCCGTGGCATGCCGACCATCGTCGACCTGCAGCCGTCCGGGCGCTTCCTGATGGAGGAGTTCTACTACGCTGGCGGCCTGCCGGCGGTGCTGCGCCGCCTCGGTGAGGCCAACCTGATCCCGCACCCGAATGCCTTGACCGTCAACGGCAAGTCCCTCGGCGAAAACACCCGCGAAGCACCGATCTACGGCCAGGACGAAGTGATCCGCACCCTCGACAACCCGATCCGCGCCGACGGCGGCATTTGTGTGCTGCGGGGCAACCTCGCACCACTGGGTGCAGTCCTCAAGCCCTCGGCTGCCAGTGCCGAACTGATGCAGCATCGCGGGCGTGCCGTGGTGTTCGAGAACTTCGACATGTACAAGGCACGGATCAACGACCCGGAACTGGACGTGGATGCCAACTCGATCCTGGTGATGAAAAACTGCGGGCCCAAGGGTTATCCGGGCATGGCGGAAGTCGGCAACATGGGCTTGCCGGCCAAACTGCTGGCCCAGGGCGTGACCGACATGGTGCGGATTTCCGATGCGCGCATGAGCGGCACGGCCTACGGCACCGTGGTGTTGCACGTGGCACCGGAAGCGGCGGCCGGCGGCCCGTT
>NZ_JACARK010000947.1:0-4109 GCF_013386655.1 Pseudomonas sp. K5002
CCTCGGTGGCCCACGCCGCCCGAAGCGAGCGGGCCTTTGACCGACGCGTACCGCCGGCGAAAATCGCCGAACTCGACAGCCTGGGCAATGACTTCAATGCCCTGCTCGACGAACTGGAGGCCTGGCAGACCCACCTGCAAAGCGAAAACGAAACCCTCGCCCACCAGGCCAGCCACGACAGCCTGACCGGGCTGCCCAACCGTGCGTTCTTCGAAGGGCGGCTGATCCGCGCCCTGCGCAGCGCCGCCAAGCTCAACGAGAAAGTAGCGGTCTTGTTCCTCGACAGCGACCGCTTTAAAGACATCAACGACAACTTTGGCCACGCCGCCGGCGATGCGGTATTGGTGGCAGTGGCTACGCGCATTCGTGCGCAACTGCGTGAAGACGACCTGGTGGCACGCCTGGGCGGCGATGAATTCGCCATCTTGCTGTCGCCTCTGCACCGACTTGAGGACGCCCAGCGCATTGCCGAAAAAATCATCGCCAGCATGGACGCGCCCATTGCGCTGCCCGGCGACGCCCACGTATTGACCTCACTCAGTATCGGCATCGCCGTCTACCCCGATCATGGCGCCACCCCCGGTAACCTGCTCAACGCCGCCGATGCGGCGATGTACCAGGCCAAACGGCTTTCCCAGGGTGGCCAGCAAACGGCGGAATCGGAGTCCCCCGCCGCCGACGTTCAACACAGGAGTTGATCCCTTGTTCTCGACCGCACGCTTTTTATTCATCACCTTGCTCGTGGCTCTGCTCGCCCTGAGCGGCTGCCAGACCCCGCCGCCAAAAGGCCTGACACCGGCGCAAATCGCCGTGCTCAAACAGCAGGGTTTTGAACTGACTGACGAAGGCTGGGCCTTCGGCCTCTCGGGCAAGGTGCTGTTTGGCAGCGACGTCGAAAGTCTGAATGCCCCCAGCACCGAGATCGTCCAGCGCATCGGCAAGGCGCTGCTGGGCGTGGGCATTGAGCGCGTGCGGGTCGACGGCCACACCGACGCCTCGGGCAAGGAAACCTACAACCAGCAACTGTCCCTGCGCCGAGCCAAAAGCGTCGCGCACGTGTTGGCAGGCGTTGGGATGAAAGAAGAAAACGTACAACTGCGCGGGCTGGGCAGCAGCGAGCCGGTGGCGTCCAACGCGACAGCGGCGGGGCGCACCGAGAATCGCCGGGTGTCGATTGTGGTGATTGCGGACTAGTCTGGCTTTCGGGCAGTTCGAGTTGGAATGCAATCAACGTGGGAGCCGGGCGTGCCCGNNCCCCCCCCCGGCTCCCACATTTTATTTAATCGGCAAACACCATCTCCCGCGTTTCCCCCATCAACAACGGCTGATTCTGCTCCGTCACCTCACGGATGTAATCCCACAGCAGGGTGATCCGTTTCAACTTCCTCAAGTCCTCGCGGCAGTACATCCAGAACTGCCGCGTAATGTTTATCTCCTTCGAAAGCACCGGCAGCAACCGCGGGTCCTGTGCCGCCAAAAAGCACGGCAGGATCGCCAGCGAGCGCCCTTGCTGCGCCGCCACGTACTGCGCAATCACGCTGGTGCTGCGCAAACTGGCGCTGGCGCCGGGCACCACATTGGCCAGGTACAGCAGCTCCGAACTGAACGCTAAATCATCCACGTAGCTGATAAACGGATGCTCGGCCAGGTCCGCCGCCCGGCGGATGGGCGGGTGCTGGTCCAGGTATTCCTGCGTCGCGTACAGCTGCAGCTTGTAGTCGCACAGCTTGCAGCACACGTACGGCCCGTGTTCCGGCCGCTCCAGGGCGATGACGATATCCGCCTCGCGCTTGGACAGGCTGATGAAGTGGGGCAGGGGCAGGATGTCCACCGAGATCGCCGGGTAGGTGTCGACGAAGTGGCTCAGTTGCGGGGTGACGAAGAAGCTGCCGAACCCTTCGGTGCAGCCCATGCGCACGTGGCCGGACAGCGCCACGCCGGAGCCGGAAACCTGTTCGCAGGCCATGTGCAACGTGCTTTCGATGGACTCGGCGTAACCCAGCAGGCGCTGGCCTTCGGTGGTCAATACGAAGCCGTTGGTCCGGGACTTTTCAAACAGGAGAGTGCCCAAGGATCCTTCAAGGGAGGTAATGCGCCGCGACACCGTGGTGTAGTCCACCGCCAGGCGCTTGGCAGCGACGCTGGCCTTGCGGGTACGCGCGACTTCGAGGAAAAACTTCAGGTCATCCCAGTTCAGGGAGCCCAGTGACGTGATGTTTTTTTGCATATTGGACCGGCTTTTATGTGCGTTCTTATTAGAAGTTTGCACATCTATACTCCAAAAACAGTCCGAACGCCTCATCCTCAAGGCGATTCAACGCCTTGGTTCTCTGCATACCTACAAGAATTGGAGACCACATGAACGCATCTGCCGATATTTCCGTAAAACAGGTCAAGCTGCTGATCAACGGTGAGTGGGTCGAATCCAGGACCACCGAATGGCAAGACATCGTCAACCCCGCTACCCAGCAAGTGCTGGCCCGCGTACCGTTTTCCACCCCTGAAGAAGTCAACGCTGCCATCGACGCCGCCCATCGCGCCTTCCAGACCTGGAAGCTGACACCGATCGGTGTGCGCATGCGCATCATGCTCAAGCTGCAAGCCTTGATCCGCGAGCACTCCAAGCGCATCGCCGTGGTCCTGAGTGCCGAGCAGGGCAAGACCATTGCCGACGCTGAAGGCGACATTTTCCGTGGCCTGGAAGTGGTCGAGCACGCGTGCTCCATCGGCACCCTGCAGATGGGCGAATTCGCTGAAAACGTCGCCGGCGGTGTGGATACCTACACCCTGCGCCAGCCGATCGGCGTGTGCGCCGGCATCACCCCGTTCAACTTCCCGGCGATGATTCCGCTGTGGATGTTCCCGATGGCTATTGCCTGCGGTAACACGTTCGTACTCAAGCCATCGGAACAGGACCCGCTGTCGACCCTGCTGCTGGTTGAACTGGCGCTGGAAGCCGGGGTGCCAGCCGGCGTGCTGAACGTGGTTCACGGCGGCAAGGACGTGGTGGATGCGCTGTGCACCCACAAAGATATCAAGGCCGTGTCCTTCGTCGGTTCGACCGCCGTGGGGACTCACGTCTACGACCTCGCCGGTAAACACGGCAAGCGCGTGCAATCGATGATGGGCGCCAAGAACCACGCCGTGGTGCTGCCGGATGCCAATCGCGAACAAACCCTGAACGCCCTGGTCGGTGCCGGTTTCGGTGCGGCGGGTCAGCGTTGCATGGCAACTTCCGTGGTGGTGCTGGTAGGCGCGGCCAAGCAATGGCTGCCGGACCTCAAGGCCCTGGCGCAAAAGCTCAAGGTGAACGCCGGCAGCGAAGCCGGTACCGATGTGGGTCCGGTAATCTCCAAGCGCGCCAAGGCACGCATTCTCGACCTGATCGAAAGCGGCGTAAAAGAAGGTGCCAAGCTGGAGCTGGATGGCCGCGGCATCAAGGTGCCGGGTTTCGAAGACGGTAACTTCGTCGGCCCAACTCTGTTCTCCGGCGTGACCACCGACATGCAGATCTACACCCAGGAAATCTTCGGCCCGGTACTGGTGGTGCTGGAAGTCGACACCCTCGACCAAGCCATAGCCCTGGTCAACGCCAACCCGTTCGGCAACGGCACCGGCCTGTTCACCCAGAGCGGCGCGGCGGCGCGTAAATTCCAGAGCGAAATCGATGTGGGCCAGGTCGGCATCAACATCCCGATCCCCGTGCCGGTTCCGTTCTTCAGCTTCACCGGTTCCCGTGGTTCGAAACTCGGCGACCTGGGCCCGTACGGCAAGCAAGTGGTGCAGTTCTACACCCAGACCAAAACCGTCACCAGCCGCTGGTTCGACGACGACAGTGTCAACGATGGCGTCAACACCACCATCAACCTGCGCTGATCGAGGAGACGACCATGAAGATTGCATTTATCGGCCTGGGCAACATGGGCGCGCCGATGGCGCGCAACCTGATCAAGGCTGGCCATGCGCTGAACCTGTTCGACCTGAACCAGACCGTGCTCAAGGAACTGGCGGAACTGGGCGGCACCATCAGCGCTTCACCGCGCGCGGCAGCCGAAGGCGCCGAGTTGGTGGTGACCATGCTCCCGGCTGCGGCCCATGTGCGCAGTGTG